>CALZJL010000198.1 GCA_945787625.1 uncultured Prevotellaceae bacterium | reverse complement strand
CCTTGGCTATGTCGGTATTTTTTTGTATCTTTGTCGGCTGAAATAATGTAAATCAAAAGATGATAAAGATTACTTTTCCAGATGGATCGGTCCGCGAGTATGAGAGTGGCGTGACTGGTCTGCAGATTGCTGAGAGTATCAGCAGCCGTTTGGCGCAGGACGTGTTGGCTTGCGGTGTGAACGGTGAGACGGTCGAGCTGAACCGTCCTATCATGGAGGACGCCAGCATTCAGCTGTATAAGTGGGACGACAAAGAGGGTAAGCATGCTTTCTGGCATACGAGTGCGCATCTGATGGCTGAGGCTCTGCAGGAGCTCTATCCTGGCACTCAGTTTGGCATCGGTCCTGCTATCGAGAATGGATTCTATTATGATATCATGCCTGCTGAGGGTGTGACCATCAAGGAGTCTGTGTTTCCTGACATCGAGAAGAAGGTGATGGAGCTGGTGGCTCGCAAGGAGCAGTTGGTGCGCAAGGATATTTCGAAGGCTGATGCTCTGGAGTTTTTCGGCTCAATGGGGCAGACGTACAAGAACGAACTGATTGCTGACCTTGAAGACGGACATATCACTACGTATACTCAGGGTGCGTTTACTGACTTGTGTCGTGGTCCTCACTTGATGAGTACGGCTCCAATCAAGGCTTTCAAGGTGTTGAGCACGAGCTCTGCCTACTGGCGTGGCGATGAGAAGCGTCCGCAGATGACGCGTATATATGCTATCTCTTTCCCGAAGCAGAAGTTGCTCAACGAGTATCTGACTTTGCTCGAGGAGGCCAAGAAACGCGACCATCGCAAGATTGGCAAGGAGATGGAGCTGTTTATGTTCTCTGACATGGTGGGCAAGGGCTTGCCTATGTGGCTGCCTAAGGGGACTGCTTTGCGCTTGCGTCTGGAGGATTTCCTCAAGAAGATTCAGAAGCGTTATGGCTACCAGCAGGTGATCACGCCTCATATCGGTGGTAAGGTGCTCTATCAGACGAGTGGTCACTGGGATCACTATGGCAAGGATAGTTTCCAGCCTATCACTACTCCTGAGGAGGGTGAGGAGTATCTGCTCAAGCCTATGAACTGTCCTCACCATTGCCAGATTTTTGCATGGAAACCGCGTTCGTACAAGGATCTGCCTTTCCGCTGTGCTGAGTTTGGCACGGTCTATCGCTATGAGCAGAGTGGTGAGCTGCATGGGCTCACGCGCGTGCGTTCCTTTACTCAGGACGATGCGCATATCTTCTGCCGTCCTGATCAGGTGAAGCAAGAGTTCATTCGTGTGATGGAGATTATCAATATTATCTTCAGAGCTTTGAACTTTGACAACTATGAGGCTCAGATTTCATTGCGTGACCCGTCGAATACGACGAAGTATGTTGGTACGGACGAGAACTGGGAGCGTGCGGAGAGGGCTATCATCGAGGCGTGTCAGGAGAAGGGCATGAAGACGGTCACCGTGCTTGGCGAGGCTGCTTTCTATGGTCCGAAACTTGACTTTATGGTGAAGGACGCGCTGGGACGCCGCTGGCAGCTGGGTACTATACAGGTCGACTACAACTTGCCGGAGCGTTTCAATCTTGAGTATACGGGTGAGGACGGCAAGAAGCATCGCCCCGTGATGATTCATCGTGCACCGTTTGGCTCGATGGAGAGGTTTACGGCGGTGCTGATTGAGCACACTGCGGGCAAGTTCCCTCTGTGGCTCGTGCCTGATCAGGTGGCTATTCTGCCTGTGTCTGAGAAGTATCAGGAGTATGCAGAAAAGTTGCGTGACTACTTTGATTCGCAGGACGTGAGGTGCTACATTGATGACCGCTCGGAGAAGATAGGCAGAAAGATTCGCGATAATGAGTTGAAGCATACTCCGTATCTCCTCGTGGTGGGCGAAAAGGAGCAGGCTGAGGGTACGGTTTCGTTCCGCCAACAGGGCGGCGGCGAGCAGGGATGCATGAAATTTGAAGATTTTGCTAAAAAAATCAACGAGGAAGTGCGTAATATGACAGAAAATTACTAACTTTGCAGCCGAATTGAATATATATGAAGAAAGACAATAAGCTGAAAGTTACTTATCGTGTCAACGGACAAATCCGTGTGCCTGAGGTTCGCATCGTCGGTGACGGCATTGAGAGTCAGGTAGTGCCTACGCGTAAGGCTCTTGATATGGCGGATGCTATGGGGGTGGATCTCGTGGAAATTAGCCCTAATGCGGAGCCTCCAGTGTGTCGCCTGATAGAGTTTACGAAGTTCATCTACCAGCAGAAGAAGCACGCCAAAGAGGTGAAGGCCAAGCAGGTGAGGGTAGAGGTCAAGGAGATTCGCTTCGGACCGCAGACGGACGACCACGACTATGAGTTCAAACTCAAGCACGCCAAGGGCTTTCTCTCGGAGGGCGATAAGGTCAAGGCTTACGTGTTCTTCAAGGGTCGTTCGATTCTCTTCAAGGAGCAGGGTGAGGTCTTGTTGCTCAGGTTCGCTCAGGATCTTGAGGAGTATGGCAAGGTTGAGTCTATGCCAAATTTGGAGGGAAAGCGTATGATAATGTATATAGCTCCGAAGAAGCAGCCCGCTAAGCAGCTCAAGACTGCTGTGGAGCTGGAGGAGGAGAGGACTATGGCTTTGGCTGCTTCTGTCCAGAAGAAACAACCTCAGCAAAAGGCTCGCAAGGAGTACACGGGACCTAAGGTCGAGGGCGAGGACTTTGACGATTAGGTCTTAGGATATGAAAAAGATGTGCGCCAATGCTTTTTGGATGCTTGGCCACTATTAATTAATAACAATTAAATATTTAACAAAATGCCAAAAGTAAAGACTAATTCCGGCGCAAAGAAGCGTTTCGCTCTGACCGGAACTGGCAAGGTGAAGCGTCACCACGCTTACCACAGCCACATTCTCACCAAGAAGACCAAGAAGCAGAAGCGCAACTTGGATCACAGTGACATTGTTGTAACTCAGAACATGAAGCAGGTCCGCGACTTGCTGTGCATGCGCTAATCATTAACCCCTAAAAAGACAAAAAGAAATGCCAAGATCAGTAAATCATGTAGCATCACGTGCTAAGAGAAAGAAGATATTGGGTCTGACCAGAGGTTACTTTGGCGCCCGCAAGAATGTTTGGACCGTTGCCAAGAACACTTGGGAGAAGGGTCTTACCTATGCTTTCCGCGACCGTCGCAACAAGAAGCGCACTTTCCGCGCATTGTGGATTCAGCGTATCAATGCTGCCGCTCGTCTGGAGGGCTTGAGCTACAGCCAGTTCATGGGTCTGTTGCACAAGGCTGGTATCGAGATCAACCGCAAGGTTCTCGCTGACCTGGCCATGAACAACCCTGAGGCTTTCAAGGCTATCGTAGC
>CALZJL010000197.1 GCA_945787625.1 uncultured Prevotellaceae bacterium | reverse complement strand
CAACTAAACAACCAAACAACAAAAAACGGAACAATGTTTTTCGTTTTGGGAACAATGGTTTGTCGCATACGAGTTTTATGCGTAACTTTGCACCGCGAAAACTGATAAGACTGAATTTTATAGATTTACGTATTATGGAAGAAAGAGTACTTTTGAACCGCCAGCTTGCGCAGATGCTCAAGGGTGGTGTGATTATGGACGTTACTACTCCGGAGCAGGCTCGTATTGCTGAGGCAGCTGGTGCTTGTGCTGTCATGGCGCTTGAGCGCATTCCTGCCGATATTCGCGCTGCGGGCGGTGTGAGCCGTATGAGTGACCCTAAGATGATTAAGGGTATTCAGGAGGCTGTGAGCATTCCTGTCATGGCCAAGTGCCGTATCGGTCATTTTGCGGAGGCTCAGATTCTTGAGGCTATCGAGATTGACTATATCGATGAGAGCGAGGTGCTCAGCCCTGCTGATGATATCTATCATATCAACAAGCGCAACTTCAAGGTTCCCTTTGTCTGCGGTGCGAAGGACCTGGGCGAGGCTCTGCGCCGTATCAACGAGGGTGCTACGATGATTCGTACTAAGGGTGAGCCTGGTACGGGCGACATCATTCAGGCTGTGCGCCACATGCGCATGATGCAGAGTGAGATTCGTCGCTTGCAGGGTCTGACTGCTGATGAGCTTTACGAGGCTGCCAAGCAGCTGCGTGTGCCTTACGACCTCGTGGAGTATGTTCACGACAATGGCAAGCTTCCTGTGGTAAATTTTGCTGCGGGAGGTGTGGCTACTCCTGCTGATGCTGCGCTGATGATGCAGCTCGGTGCTGAGGGTGTGTTCGTTGGTAGCGGTATCTTCAAGAGTGGTAATCCCGAGAAGCGTGCGCAGGCTATTGTCAAGGCTGTCACGAACTATGACAATCCTAAGATTATCGCTGAGCTGAGCGAGGATCTTGGCGAGGCTATGGTAGGTATCAACGAGAGCGAGATTCAGCTGCTGATGGCTGAGCGTGGAAAATGAGAATAGCTATTCTTGCACTACAGGGAGCATTTGCCGAACACGAGCAGATGCTCTCGCGTCTTGGGGTGGAGTCTTTTCTCGTGCGTAAGCTCGCGGATTGGGATCAGCCTAAGGACGGTCTGATTATACCTGGGGGTGAGAGTACGGCTATGATGCGTATCATTCGCGACCTTGGCCTCTATGAGCCTGTGAAGCGCGATATTGAGGCTGGGCTGCCTGTGTTTGGCACGTGTGCTGGCCTCATCATGCTCGATGGTGCTCACCTTGCTACGATGGACATCAAGGTGCGTCGCAATGCTTATGGGCGTCAGCTGGGCAGTTTCGTGACTAAGGCTGAGATGTCGCACATCGGTGAGACGGAGATGGTCTTCATTCGTGCTCCGTATATCGAGGAGGTTGGCGAGGGTGTAGAGGTACTCTCTACCGTAGACGGGCATATTGTTGCTGCTCGTCAGGGCAAACAGCTTGTGACGGCTTTCCACCCTGAACTGACTGACGATACTTCGATTCATCAGTATTTTGTTGGTGAGGTTATAAGGTTATAAGGTTGTTAGGTTAAAGGTATAAAACCTCAAAACCTTAAAACCTCAAAACCTGAGTAAACAAATGGCGCCCCTTGAAATTTCAAGGGACGCCGTTTGTTTACTTAACTATCTCAAGCAGTTCTACTGTGAATATGAGACACGAGAATGCTGGTATGCTCTCTTGGTCGCGGTCGCCGTAGGCGAGTTCCTGGGGTATGTATAGCTCCCATTTGCTTCCTACGGGCATGAGTTGCAGGGCTTCGGTCCAGCCTTTTATCACTTGGTTGACGCCGAAAGTGATGGGCTTGCCGCGCTCGTATGACGAGTCGAAGACTTTGCCGTCGATCAGGCGTCCTTCGTAGTTGACTTTGACTTTTGACGTCGCGCTTGGCTTCTCGCCTGTGCCCATGGTGAGCACTTTGTATTGCAGGCCGCTGGCTGTGGTCTGTACGCCGTCTTTTTTGGCGTTGGCCTTGAGGAACTCTTCGCCTGCTCTGCGGTTGGGACCAAACTTGCGCTCCATCTTGGCTTCGTGATAGTATTTCATCTGTTTCTCTACTATCTGCTGGGCTGAGTCAGCGGAGATGTTTGTCTCTACGTTGGTCAGACTCTCGACGAAGCCGCGGAGGAACTCTTCGCGGTTGATGGGGTCGATGCTGTCGTTGATCTGCTTTGAGAGGTTGGAGATTATTCCTTCTACCTGGGTGCGTATCTCGCGTCCGGTGAGGCGTGCTTTCTCTTTGCCGCTGATGTTGCCGCTGTTGAATCCTTTGACGAACTGGGGCAGATATTTGGCGTCGATGCCTGCCTTTTGGGTCAGATACTGCATCAGGCCTTGGCTGTTGATGCGTCCTGCCAAGTAGGAGAAGGTCTTCATGTCGACGGTGTCGACCTTCTCTACTGGGGCTGTCTGCCGCTTGGTCTTCTTGGCTTTCTTGCCTTGTGCCGCAGCCGAGGAGCAGATGATTACCGCGAGGGCTGCAATGATAATTCTCTTCATCATTACTCGATGCCTACGAGGTCAATTACGAATACGAGGGTGCTGAAGGGCTTGATCTTGTCGCCGGCTTCGCGCTCGCCGTATGCCATTTCTTGTGGGATATAGACTTTCCACTTTGAGCCTACGGGCATGTGGGTCAGGGCTGCGGTCCATCCTTGGATTACGTTGGTGCAGCGTATGCTCATTGGCTCTTTGGCGTCCATGTTGCCGTCAAATACGGTGCCGTCTATGAGTGTGCCTTCGTATCTTACTTTGACTACTGATGTGTCGGCTGGTATCTCGCCGTTGCCTTCGGTCAGTACTTCGTAGAGCACGCCTGTTCCTTCGATTTTCTTTACGCCTTCTTCTTTGGCTTTGGCTGCGAGGAATTCTTCACCGGCTTTCTTGTTTTCGCCGAAGTTCTTCTCCATCTGGCGTGCCTTGACGGTGCGCATGGTGGTCTCGGCATACTTCGTGGCTTCTTCCATGGTCATCTTGCCGTCTTTCTTGAGTGTGCCGGCTACGAAGCCTGCCATAAAGTTTTTCAGGCTGACGGTCTGGGTGCTGTCTTCGCCGAAGAGCTCCATGTTGAGGCCTTTGATCATCTGCTCTGAAACTTGCTGACCGATCTGCAGACCTGCGTAGTAGGCTTGCTTCTTCTTGTCGCTGCCTGTGTTGACGCCTTCGTTGAGACCTTTTACGAACTCGTCCATGTAGGTGGTGTCTACGCCCATGCGCATCACTAAGTAGTCTTGCAGGCCTTGGGTCTGCGCCATACCGATTGCGTATGACAATGAGTCTACGTCGTTCTTCATGTCGGCCTTTGGTGTGCCGTTGCCACATGAG
>CALZJL010000196.1 GCA_945787625.1 uncultured Prevotellaceae bacterium | reverse complement strand
AAACAACAAAAAATCACTTAATCACCCCAAGCTCCATGAACACCTTCTTCAGGCGCTCCACAGAGATATCCACCTGTTCCTTAGTATGCGTAGCCATCAGCGCATAACGCACCAGAGTGTCAGACGGCGCACAAGCAGGAGGAATCACAGGATTGATAAACACACCCTCCTCAAACGCACGAGCCACCACGATAAACGTCTTCTCGATGTCACGCACATACAGCGGAATGATAGGACTCTGAGTCTCGCCAATCTCGAAGCCCTCCTCCTTGAAACGCTTCAAGGCATAATTCGTCACGTCCCACAAAGCCTCGATACGCTCAGGCTCATTCTGAATGATATGCAAAGCCTCCAGAGCCGCTGCCGTAGACGCAGGAGTCATACTCGCAGAGAATATATACGTACGACACGTATGGCGCAGACAGTCAATCACAGTCTGATTGCCAGCGATGAAACCACCAATCGAAGCCAGCGACTTAGAGAACGTACCCATGATGAGGTCAACATCCTTAGTCAAGCCAAAGTGGTCACACACACCACGCCCCTGACGTCCAAACACACCAAGACCATGCGCCTCGTCGACCATCACCGAAGCATTATACTTATACTTCAGCTCCACAATCTTAGGCAAGTTGCAGAGGTCACCCTCCATCGAGAACACGCCATCAACGATAATCAGCTTCACCTTGTCAGGCTCGCAACGCTTCAACACACGCTCCAAGTCGTCCATATCATTATGCTTGTAGCGCAACTGCGTAGCAAACGACAAACGGCGTCCGTCCACAATCGAAGCATGGTCACGATCATCACAGATGATATAGTCATCCTTACCCACAAGCTGAGGAATCACACCACTATTTACCGTAAAGCCAGTAGAAATACACAAACTATCATCCATTCCTACCCACTCAGCCAGTTCCTTCTCCAGCTGCACATGAATATCCAGCGTACCATTGAGGAAACGGCTACCCGCACAGCCACTGCCATACTTGCGCATAGCACGACACCCAGCCTCAACGATACGATCATCACCCGTCAGGCCAGTGTAAGCATTCGAGCCGAACATCAACACATGATGTCCCCCCATCTCCACCTCAGTACCCTGCTTCCCCTCAATAGCACGGAAATAAGGATAGATATTACGCTCCTTCATATCCTTAGCCAAAGCAAAGAAAGGATGCTTAGTAAGTTTCTCTTCGAGTATACCCATAGTAGTATTGTACTTAAAGTTATCAATCAGTTAAAGAACGTGTGTACGCATACACACAATAAATCGAGTACAAAGATAGCAATTTTTACAAAAAAAAACACGCACGAAACAATAAAATACGCCAAAGCACACAAATTTAGCCGTCAAAATGATACACAACATACGATTTTGCATATCTTTGCATACAGAAAACACGCCCTACGAAAACAATGAGCATCACCCACACCGACATACACTTCATCATAAACCCCATATCAGGGACAAGCAGCAAAGACGAGATAGTCCAGGCAATACCCCAGCTGTTTGACCCCACACACTTTCACACCACCATACACTACACCCAGCACCCCGGTCACGCCGCCCAGCTCACCCGTCAGGCCATCGACCATCACGCCGACATCGTCGTAGCCATCGGAGGCGACGGCACCGTCAACGAGATAGCCCGCACCCTCGTCCACACCCCCGTAGCCCTCGGCATCGTCCCCTGCGGCAGCGGCAACGGCCTTGCCCGCCACCTCGGTCTCCCCATGACACCACGCCGCGCCCTCGAAGTCATCACCCAAGCCCACATCAAAGCCCTCGACTACGGCATGATCAACGACCAACCCTTCTTCTGCACCGCAGGCGTAGGCTTCGACGCCCTACTCTCAGACAAATTCAACCGCCACGGACGCCGCGGACTACTCGCCTACATCGAGAAAGCCCTCACCGAAGGCCTCACCTACAAGCCCGAGACCTACACCCTCCACATCCAAGGCATCCCCACCACAGACCCCACCACCCCCACCGAGCGCCACCTCACCATACAAGCCTTTCTCATCACCTGCGCCAACGCCTCACAATGGGGCAACGACTTCTACATCGCCCCCCAAGCCCACATGTCAGACGGACTCATGGACGTCACCATCATCGAGCCCTTCAACCCCTTAGAAAGCGCACAGATAGCCTTCCAACTCGTCAACCACAACATCGACGACAACCCCCACGTACACACCTTCAAATGCCGTCAGCTCACCATCGAGCGCGCCAAGCCAGGCGTCATACACTACGACGGCGACCCCAAGACAGACACAGCCCAAGTCAACGTCAGCATCATACCCCAAGGCATACACATCGTCGTCAACCCCAACGCCCGCCCCTGGCAGCCCCTCCTACAACGCGCCATCAGCGACGTCAACGACCAGATACGCCAGACTCCCCACCGCATCAACAAGATAAACCAAGACCTCCTCAGCCGGCTGCGCAAGACACGCGAATAGGAAAAACCTCGCCACACAGAGGAAAAATCCACCCCACCCCACCAAAATAAGACGTAACTTTGCATCATACAAACAAACCCCAAAAACACAAACAGCTATGAAACGACTAATCCTTACCCTCCTGTCAGTCACACTGACGATAGCCGCCAATGCAATGAGTTACGAAGACGCACGCCGCGAAGCCCTCTACCTCACCGACAAGATGGCCTACGAGCTCAACCTCAACGAGCAGCAATACAACGACGCCTACGAGATCAACCTCGACTACTTCCTCAGCGTCAACACCGCCGACGAAATCGAAGGCATCTACTGGCGCAACCGCTACGAAGACCTCCGCTGCATACTCCACGACTGGCAATGGGAGCTCTACGCCGCCTGCACATACTTCTACTACCCCCTCAGTTGGGTATCAGGAGCATGGTGCTTCCCCATCTACAGCCACTACGCCGTAGACCTCTTCTACTATCCACGCCCCACCGTCTGGTACAGCTACAACGGATGCCACGCACGCATCTATCACACCCACGGCTACTACCACGACCGACGCCCCGTATGGACCACAGGCCTCAGAAGCGCACACCGAGGTAGCATCAGAACCGACCGCCACATACGCAGCCACCGCCGCGACTACTACGACGACATGTACAACGTAGGCCGACGCCCCACACGCCCCAGCCACGACAACATCGCCACCCACCCCAGCCGACCAGAGCGGCCAGGCAACCCAACACGTCCAGAGCGACCCAGCACCCCAACACGCCCAGAGCGTCCCAGCACCCCAACACGCCCAGAGCGTCCCAACAACCCAACACGCACAGAGCGTCCCAACAGCCCGATAGCCAACACACGCCCCAGCCGCACCATCACCACCACCCCACGCGGAGGCAACTTCGAC
>CALZJL010000195.1 GCA_945787625.1 uncultured Prevotellaceae bacterium | reverse complement strand
AACAATGACATCACCGGGGGCAACAGCGGCTCGCCTATGTTTGACGGTCAGGGGCGTGTCATAGGGCTCGCCTTCGACGGCAACTGGGAGGCCATGGCTGGTGATATCAGCTTCGATGCCAGTCTACAGCGCTGTATCGGCGTCGACATACGCTTCGTACTCTGGGTCATTGACCAATGGGGTGGGGGCAAGGAGATAATCAAGGAGCTCGACAAGGCTCGCAAGGCAAGGAAGTAGCATGAACATCGTAGTATTGGACGGCCACGCAGCCAATCCCGGCGACCTCAGCTGGGACGGGCTGCGCAAGTTCGGCAACGTGAAAGTATATGAGCGCACCGCGCAGAGCGAGGTCGTAGCGAGACTCGCACACGCTGACATTGCGCTGACCAACAAGGTCTATCTCGGCGAGAAGGAGATGCGCCAGCTTCCTGAGCTCAAATACATAGGTGTCAACGCCACGGGCTACAACGTCGTAGACGTCGTGGCAGCTCGCCGTTACGGCATCGTGGTGACCAACGTCCCTGCCTACAGTACGATGTCGGTGGCTCAATGCGTGTTTGCCCACTTGCTCAACATTGCACACCAGGTTGAGCAGCACAGCCAGCTCGTCATGCTCGGAGAGTGGGAGAGCTGTCCGGACTTCTGCTTCTACTCACCGACTCTGCTGGAGCTCGACGGCAAGACGATGTCTATCGTGGGCGTAGGACACACGGGGCTCGCCGTAGCACGCATAGCTCAAGCCTTTGGCATGAAAGTTTTGGCTCTCAGCAGCAAGAGCCGCGAGGAGCTCGCAAAGCTCGGCATTGAGAAGGCGCAGGACAAGGAGGAGCTTTTCAGGCGAGCCGATGTGCTCTCGCTACATTGCCCCCTCACCCCCGACACCAAACATATCGTCAACGGCGAGACTCTCTCGATGATGAAGAAGACGGCTGTCGTCATCAACACAGGTCGCGGCCCTCTCGTCGACGAGGCTGCCCTCGCCCAAGCACTCAATCGTGGGCAGATATTCGGAGCTGGTCTCGATGTGCTCGCTCAAGAGCCTCCCATAGACGACTCGCCTCTCATAGGGGCACACAACTGCCATATCACTCCGCACATAGCGTGGGCCACCAAGGCTGCACGCAAACGCCTCCTCGACGTGGTAGAGCAGAACATCGGAGCTTTCATAAAAGGAAATCCGCAAAACGTGGTAAGCTGAGCGGCATAGTCTATACGCAGAGCATATACATACTGCCTGGCAACATTTGCACTACGCCCGCCATCTCCAAGGTAAAGAGCATTCCGCTCAGACGACCGATGGGGATGGCGGTCTGCATAGCTATTTCGCTCAATGCCACCCTCTCGCGTCCGCGCAGCACTTCGACGATACGCTCTTCGTCTGACGTGAGCTCATGAAACATCTCAGTCTGCACTCCGACTCGCAGACTCTCGCTGCGTCTGTGTGCGTCTTGCCACCCCATAGAGGTGACAAAACTCTCGGCATCGAGCAAAAGCGAAGCCGCATTGCGTGCAATCAGATTGTTGCACCCCGACGAAGTCTCGTCGGTCACACGGCCAGGAAAGGCGTAGACCTCGCGTCCGTAACTTGACGCCATGCTTGCCGTCCAAAGGCTTCCGCCCTTGAGCGCGCTCTCTACGATTATCGTAGCGTCAGCACACCCGGCGACGATTCGGTTGCGCTGCAAGAAATTGTAGCGAGTGATGTTTGTCCCCGAGACAAACTCCGTCAGCAGCCCTCCATGCCCGACGATTCGAGCCGCGGTGTCGCGATGCAAGGCAGGATACACACGATCCAGTCCGTGAGCCAACACCCCCACAGTGTCCAGACCATAGTCCAGAGCAGCACGATGGCAATGCACGTCTGTCCCGTAGGCCAAGCCGCTCATCACTATCACATCGGGCACCAGCTGCGACAGGTCTCTGACAAAGCTGTCACACAACCTCTTGCCGTAGTCTGAAATCTTGCGTGTACCGACCATGCTCACGATGTGGGAAGCATTGAGGTCGGCCGTCCCACGATAATAAAGCACCAAAGGAGCGTCTTCACACAGTTTGAGTCTCTGCGGATAAGCCTCGTCATTGATTGTCAGACAAGAGATTTTGTTGCGTTCTGCCCATTCGAGTTCCTGCTCACAACGGGGCAGATATTCCTCAAGGTGCGACAATGCCTCGACGACCTTGCTATTGGCCCTACTCACGACGGCATCAAGCTCAGCCCTGTTGGCGTATAACTCACCAGCACTGCCGACAGCGTCTATCAGCAGACGCTGATTCTTGCAGCTCAGCCCCGGCACCATACTCAGAGCCATCATGTAAAGAGACTCGCGAAGATCTGTATCCATATCCAAAAACAATCTGTGACGAGCCTAAAGATACAAAAATAAACCTAAAGAAATGTCATAACGGCTAAAAAAGGCTAAGCTTTGGGCAAAAACAGAGAAAAAAATCGTAACTTTGGGCGGACAATTAACATAGAAGACATGAAAATAGCACTAATAGGCTACGGCAAAATGGGCCGTATGATCGAAGAGATAGCAAAAAGCCGAGGACACGAGATAGTAAGCATCATCGACATCGACAATCCCGAAGAGTTTGACAGCGCAGCCTTCAAGGGCGCAGACGTGGCCATCGAATTTACCGCCCCTGGCGTGGCTGCCGACAACGTACGCAAGACCATGGACAGAGGCGTCAAGGTTGTCAGCGGCAGTACAGGCTGGCTCAAAGGCTCTGTACTCGACGAGATGCGCCAGCGATGTGCAGACGGAGCCTCACTCATGTGGAGCAGCAACTACAGCGTAGGCGTGGCCATCTTCCGCTCCGTCAATCGCCACCTCGCCAAAATCATGAATGGTTTCGGGCAGTATGATGTGAACATGGTCGAGACCCATCACGTCCACAAGCTTGACGCTCCCTCGGGCACAGCCATCACTCTCGCCGAGCAAGCCATAGCCGAACTCGACCGCAAGGAGCGCTGGTCGCTCCACGAGACCGCCCCCGATGTGCTCCGTATCGACGACATACGCCGTGGCGAAGTGCCAGGCATACACACCATCACCTACGACAGCGCCGAGGACTATATCGAGATAACACACTCGGCCTACAACCGCCGCGGTTTCGCCCTCGGAGCCGTGCTCGCAGCCGAATATATGGCCACACACACGGGCTGGCAGACCATCGACGACCTGTTCCGATTCTAAACGACACATACTGACACTCATGAACAAGACTGAATACAAGCCTACGTGGAAAAACTGGCTCATGGGCGCGATAGCCTGCGGCCTGCTCATAGCCTTTCTGGTATGGATACAGAGTTGGTGGGGCATCATAGCCCTCCCCTTCGTCTTTGACGCATACGTCACCAAATACATACG
>CALZJL010000194.1 GCA_945787625.1 uncultured Prevotellaceae bacterium | reverse complement strand
TCAAACCTCATAGCCATATCCAACGGATTGCCATACACCCTCTTCGAGTCATAATCCCCCTTAGTCAGGCGTACACATTTACCCTCAATAATATCAATAGCAGGAATCAGTTCAATCATAAGCTACGAATTGCAAATCTCAAGAAAGTTTTTCAAAATACGTTCGCCCACCGAGCCACTCTTCTCCGGGTGAAACTGCGTAGAGAAGAAGTTGTCCCTACGCAAAGCCGCCGAGTAAGGCAAGATATAATCGCAAGTGCCAATAGTGAAGTCACACACAGGAACATAGAAACTATGTACATTGTAAATAAAGTCACCCTCTCTCACCCCCTCAAACAGCGGCGACGAAAGGTCGTGAATACTATTCCACCCCATCTGAGGCACCTTGTCCTCATGACGCTCAGGCACAAAGCGCATCACGTCCACAGGAAACACCCCCAGACACTCCGTATCCCCCTCCTCAGAATGACGGCACAACAGCTGCTGCCCTATACAGATGCCCAGCACAGGCTGCTTCAGCCCCTTAATCACCGAATCCAGACCATGCTCACGCAGATAAGACATAGCCCCCGAAGCCTCCCCCTGACCAGGGAAGATAACCCCCTCGGCACCATTCAGCTTCGCAGCATCGTCCGTCAGCACAGCCTCCACCCCAAGACGCCCCAAAGCATTCATCACCGAGAAAATATTCCCAGCATTATATTTCACAACAGCAATCATCTCTCAACCTTCAATTTCAACGAATGAGTCATACCCTCAGGCAGCTCCTCCACATAGTGAGTAACCATAACCAAAGTCTTGTGTCTACGCTCGCAGAACGTCTGTATGATACGTCGCACCATCTCACGCCTCCTCAAGTCCAAACCATGCAAAGGCTCATCAAGCACAAGCAGTTCAGGGTCCTTGACAAAAGCCCTCGCCAGCAGACACAGACGCTGCTCACCACTCGACAGACGCAAGAAAGTACGATCAGCCAGATCCGCTATGCCAAACACACGCATCCACCCCATACACACCTCCCTCTGTCCGGGCTTAGGCCTCGCATAAAGTCCCACACTATCACTCAGACCGCTCGCCACAATATCAATCGCAGGCAAATCCTTCAAATAAGCACGATGCATCTCAGGCGACACATATCCAATATGCCGCTTGATGTCCCAAATACTCTCACCCGACCCACGCCTATGCCCAAACAAATCAATATGACAAGCATACGACTGGGGATTATCCGCACACACCAAGCTAAGCAACGTACTCTTGCCCGCACCATTCTCCCCACACACAGCCCAACGCTCCCCCTCGCGCACCACCCAATTCAGCCCATTCAGTATCCTACGGCTACCATAACGGACAGACACATCGTGAAAATTCATAATCTCCCCCCCATGCTGAGGATAAAAAGGGAAGAGCGAAAGATCCTTATCAGGCAGATTCCTAATCCAAGACAACCTCTCCTGCAAGTCCTCGTCCACGCGCAAGTCTTTAGCCTTAGCCAAAAACTCAGCCCTCGTCATCTTAGGCCCCACCACCAAGTCCTTCACCTCATACACATGAGTGACAAACTCAGGCACCTCATCACTCCTGCTCAAAATCAAAATCACAAGCAACTCCGTCTCGCGAGCAAGCTTAGCAAGCAACTCACGAAGCATATCCCTCATACCAGCGTCCAAGCCGATAAAAGGATTATCCATGATAAGCACACGAGGATTTCCCAACAACGTACGCACAAGCTGGAACTTGCGAAGCTCTCCGCTCGACAACGAGATGATATACTTATCGAGCAAGGCCTCCATGCCAAACAACTCATAAAGCTCCTCACGCAAACCCTCACGCTGCGACACCACAGCCCCAAGCAAATCACCCACCGTCGGCGTGTCAGGCGCGATATCATGCTGATTCCAACGCTGCTGATAGTAATACTGACCGTCCTGCTCACCATACGAGTCGCGAAACGTGATATACCTCACCATCTCGCTCACCAGACGCTTCACCCCCGTCACCTCATCGACCCTCCTTATCTTAGTCTCGAAGTTAAAGCGTACGCCCTCCGCACCCAGCAACGGATAATGCTCAGTCAGAATCTCCACCAGACGGCTCTTGCCCTGCGCATTATCACCACAGATGGCAATCTGCTCCCCCTCGCAAATCTCCAGATTTACAGGCTCAGCCATACGCCATGCCGGGTGGCGAGTCACACCATTGCTAACACTAATCACAGCACTCATATCAAATTCCTCTTTTTAGCGAAGTCCTTCCAACTCGAAAACTTCTTCTCGCTCTGCGGACGCGACATCTGCAAGTAATGACAGAAAGCCGCAGCAAGAGCGTCCGTCGAGTCAAGGAAACGCCCCATCTCCTCCTTCTCCAGTCTGAGCATACGCCTGAGCATATCCGCCACCTGCTCCTTGCTCGCCGTACCAACCCCCGTGATAGCCATCTTGATTTTCATCGGCGCATACTCCGTGATAGGCACCTGCCTCTCGATAGCCGCAGCCATCGCCACCCCCTGAGCACGTCCCAATTTCAGCATAGACTGCACATTCTTGCCAAAAAACGGAGCCTCGATAGCCATCTCGTCAGGGTGATACGCATCGATAATACCCGTGATACGCTCAAAGATATGCCCCAGTTTGAGGTAATGGTCGCCAAACTTCCTAAGGTCAATCACCCCCAGCGCCACCATCTCCACACAGCGTCCTTCCACACGAAGCACACCATATCCCATCACATTCGTACCAGGGTCAACCCCCAAGATAATCCTCTCGGCAGACATCATTCCGTCATCGTACCCTCGATGATGAGTCTCACGATCTCGTTTTTCGCATTAGTACGGATAGTGATAGTCTTCGAAAACTTGCCAGGAAACTTGCCCGTCCCATCATACGTCACATCAATCTTGCCCCTTTGTCCAGGCTTGATGGGGTCTTTCGTGAAACTCGGCACCGTGCAGCCACAGCTCGCAAACGCCTGATGAATAATCAGCGGAGCCGTCCCCACATTAGTGAAAGCATACGAACACTTCCTTACAGGGTCGCTGGCAGGAAACTTGCCCAAATCCACACGCAGAGTGTCAAATTTGATTTCAGCATAGTTCTCAGCCTTGCTGCCTCCCACGGGGGTCACCTCGCTCCTCACAGACTTATGCTGCTGTACCTGAGCCATACTTACAGAGCCAAAACCAAGACAAAGTGTCATCGTCAAGGCAAATATTTCAACAGATTTCTTCATAATTTCACAATACATATTACACTTTGCGCGTACAAAGTTACGAATAAGCGAGCGGAAAAGCAAATAAAGCTCGCTTTAATTTGCTTTTCCCGAGCGAAAGGACCACAAAACTTGTTTTGCTTGGCTTGTCCAAGAACTTGGAGCGAAGCT
>CALZJL010000193.1 GCA_945787625.1 uncultured Prevotellaceae bacterium | reverse complement strand
GAAGTAGTTAGCAAGAGCTACCCCGAGTATTGGGAGCATCTCGCAGCCGTAGGCTTTAGAGTAGAAGATGATGCCCCTGAATCACAAAGACCTTAATCCGTCATGGCAATCGATCCCGAGTGTTGCGGAATGCACGAAACGTGTGAAAAAGACAGCCTGCTCGCAGCTGTCAGTAAGGATATTGAGTATTACGACGATGAAGAGCTTGACCGCTTTCGCGGCGTGGCATCAGATGAGTATCTGCCGCCAGAGATAGAAGAGTTTCGCTATGTGCTATACACTATGCGCGAAGATGAGGTGGCAGGATGGGTTCGCTCGCTGCAACTGAGGCGCGTAGAGCTGCCAGACGAGTTGAAGGACGAAGTCTGCCTTATCATAGGCGAACGCAGAGGCTGAGCGTGCCGTTAACTCGTGTTTTCGTGAGAAAGTAGAAGAGGAATAATGCCGATGAGGAAAGTTGTGCACTATATCAAGTTGTGCGTCGTACTCGCTATAGTTTGCGGGTTGATGCCAGGTTGCTCCACCAAGAAAAACACTGGGGTGACCCGCTTCTATCATGCTATGACAGCCAAATACAATATAATGTATAATGGTGAAGTAGCGTTCAAAGAGGGACTGGACGCCCAAACAGATGCCCACAAAGACGACTATACCCGCCTGCTCCCGATGTATATCAGCACCAATAGTGCAACGGCAGGCGTAGGCAAGACCAACTATGAGGTCGCCGTCACCAAGAGCGAGAAGGCCATCAAACTACATAGTATCAAAAAACGCCCCACAGTCAACCCCAGCAAGAAGCGCGATGCCAAGCAGAAGGCCTATCTGCAGCGCAAGGAGTTCAACCCCGTGCTGTGGAGAGCATGGCTGATGATGGGAGTGAGCCAATTCCAGATGGGAGAGTTCATCGAGGCCGCCTCCACATTTTCATACATGACCCGCGTATATCACAATCAGCCAGCCCCCTGCTCTTTAGCACAGTCATGGCTCGCCAAGTGCTACGTAGCATTAGAATGGCCCTATGATGCCGAAGAGGTACTACGCAAGATGGCACGCGATAGTATCGGACCGCGCGCCACAGCTTCGTATCACAGCGCACGCACGGCATGGCTCATACAGACAGGGCAGTACGACGAAGCAGTCCCCCTGCTGCAAAAAGTCATAGACAAGCAGAAAGGAAGCATACAGAAAGCACGTCTCAATTTCCTCATGGGGCAACTGTGCCGTCAGACCGGTCGCAAGGACATGGCACTCAAAGCCCTGCGCAAGGTAGTCAAGTCCAATCCACCATACGAGATGGCCCTCAGCGCACGTATCCTCATGTCAGAGATGGCAGACCGCAGCAATGCTCAAGGCATGATACGACGCCTGACCCGTATGGCCAGGAGTCAGAACAACCGTGACTATCAAGACCAGATATATCTGGCGATAGGCAACATACATTTGGCCATGCCCGATACCCTGCGCTGCATCTACGCCTGGGAAAAAGGCGTCAAGGAGAGTACTCGTGAAAGTACAGCCAAGACCCAGTTGCTGCTGAGGTTAGCTACACTATATTGGGAGCAGCGCAACTATATTGAAGCAGCACGATGCTACGCCGCCTGCATCAAGGGAATAGACAAGCAGCGCGAAGACTACAACCAGCTCAAGAACCGAAGTGATATCCTCGCAGAACTCGAACCCCACCTCAAAGAGATTAAACAACAAGACAGCCTTCAGATATTGGCCACCCTTTCCGAGAGAGAGCAAAGAGAAATAGCGGAGCGTCTGGTAAAAGAGTACAAGAAAAAAGAAAAAGAAGAAGCCAGACTCAACGAGAACAAGCAGATGTCTGCACAACGTCAAGAGGCCGACAAGGCAGCGGCACAGCAGATGAACAAGCCAGCGTCGCAGTCGGGCAGCGGAGCCAAAACAGCAGGAACATGGTATTTCTCCAATCCGCAGACCGTGAGCAAAGGGCGTGAAATCTTCATAGGCAAATGGGGCAACCGTCCTAATGTCGACAACTGGCGATGGACATCAGTACTCGTGGCAGAGATGCAACGTCTGGGCGAAGAAGGCACGAGCGATAGTGTGCCCAACATGTTTGGCAATCCAGATTTCGGAGGGACCGACGTAGATGCCGACGAGCAAGCTCGTCAAGATTCTTTGGCCAATGACCCCCACAACCCCGAGTACTACCTGAGCCAAATCCCCAACACCCCCGAGCAGATGGACGAATCGCACGCCCTGCTATCCAAGGCACTATTTGAAGCAGGCAAGCTCGAGAAAGACCGCCTCGGCGACTATGACCTGTCACGCAGTACGCTCGAACGCCTCATACGCGACTATCCCGATTTTGAACAGACAGACGAAGCCCTATACTACCTCTTCCTCATATATAGCCGTGAAGGCGACAGCGACTTAGCCCAGTCCGCTCGTGACCGTATCACAGCGGATTATGCCGAGAGTCCACTTGCCCGTCTGCTCGCCAATCCGAAATACGAAATGATAGCCCGAGGCGGACGCCATCTCGAAGATTCGGTGTATGCCGAGACATACGAGGCATACAAGAGCGGAGCCTATGACACCGTAGACGAAAACTACCGTTTCTCGACAGACAATTATCCCGAAGGACGTCATCGCTCGCGATTTATGTTCGTGCAGGCCATGTCGCGCCTGTATAGCGGAGACAAGGAGACGTTTCTCGTCATACTCAAGGAACTAATCGACAACTACCCAAAGGAGGAGATCAGTCGTCTTGCCACCGAGATAATGAAAGGAGTCAACGAAGGTCGCCTGTTGCGAGGCAATCACTGGGAGACATCAGGTATATGGAGTAGAGCATCGCGCACCCGTATGGAAGGAGACAGCATTGTCGCAGACACACTCACGCATGAGCGCCTCGACAGATTCGCCTTCGTCCTGGCATATCCCAAGGGAGAAGTAGACGAAGATCAACTGCTATTTGAGGTAGCACGCTTCAACTTCACCTCATTTATGGTGCGCAACTTCGAATTGGAGTTTGCCGACAACGGCGAAATCTCGATGCTTGTCGTCAAGGGGTTCGTCTCGTATGACGAAGTCCACTCCTACGCGCAACGTCTCTACTCAGACCGACACATGTCGGCAGTGCTCGAAGGAATGCGCAGCGTACTGATATCCGAGCCCAATCTGCGCCTTCTCGGCACGGAATATTCTTTTGACGAGTATAAAGACTATTTCGACACCCACTTCGCCCCCATCAAGGTGCAGAGTGACGCCATTATTGACGACCTCACCCCCGACCAGTTGAAAGACTACGATGAGGCAGAAGACGAAGCCGAGACCGACGAAACAGACACCAATGAGACCGACGATGAGGAATCAACCCCCGACTATTACGATGACTTCCCGTTCGGGTTCTGAAT
>CALZJL010000192.1 GCA_945787625.1 uncultured Prevotellaceae bacterium | reverse complement strand
ATATGCTCAGAATTGCAGTACAGTCAAAAGGACGACTGTTTGAAGACACTATGGCCCTGCTCAGCGAGGCAGGCATCAAAGTAAGTTCCAGCAAGCGCACCCTCCTTGTGCAAAGCAGCAACTTCCCAATCGAAGTACTATACCTCCGCGACGACGACATACCACAATGCGTCGCTACAGGCGTCGCCGACCTCGGCATCGTAGGACAGAACGAGTACGAAGAGCGAGGCGAAGACGCCGAAGTAATACGCCCACTCGGCTTTTCCAGATGTCGGCTATCCTTAGCCATACCCAAGGCCGAGAAATACACAGGCCTACAGTGGTTCGAAGGCAAGAAGATAGCCACCTCCTACCCCAATATCCTACGCAAGTTCATGCAGAAGAACCACGTAGCCACAGACATTCACGTCATCACAGGCAGCGTAGAGATAAGCCCAGGCATAGGACTGGCAGACGGCATCTTCGACATAGTCAGCAGCGGCAGCACACTCGTAAGCAACAATCTTGCCGAAGTCGAAGTAGTAATGCAGAGCGAAGCCCTGCTCATCGGCGACAAACACATGACACCCTCCAAGCGCGAGATACTCGACGAGCTGCTCTTCCGCATCGAAGCAGTAAAAGCCGCCGAAGACAAGAAATACGTCATGATGAACGTCCCCACCGACAAAATCAGCGACATCGTAGCCGTACTCCCAGGCACCAAGTCACCCACCATCATGCCCCTTGCCACCGCAGGCTGGAGCAGCGTACATACCGTCATCGACGAAAAGACCTTTTGGGACCGCATCGCGCGACTCAAAGAAATAGGAGCACAAGGAATACTGGTAATGCCCATCGAAAAAATGATACTATGAACATCATCACCCACCCCGACAAATCCCAATACACCACCCTTCTCTCGCGCCCTCACCGCGATGCCACAGACCTCAACGATACCGTAAGCAAGGTCCTCGCAGACGTGCGCCACAACGGCGATGAAGCCATACGCCGCTACGAGCAGCAGTTCGACAAAGTACAGCTCGACGCCCTCGCCATAAGCCCGGACGAAATGGCAGAAGCCGAGACCTTGGTCAGCCCCGAGCTCCGCGAAGCAATCCGCCAGGCCCACGACAATATCGCCCGCTTCCACCAAGCCCAGCAGATGACACCCATTCACGTCGAGACACAACCCGGAGTAGAATGCTGGCAAAAGAGCGTAGCCATAGAGCGAGTCGGGCTCTACATTCCAGGCGGCACAGCACCATTGTTCTCAACGGTACTCATGCTCGCCACCCCCGCCAAGATAGCAGGATGCCAAGACATCATACTATGCTCACCACCCAACCGCGAAGGCAGGCTCCACCCAGCCATACTCGTAGCAGCGGGAATAGCCGGAGTGAACAGAATCTACAAAATCGGCGGAGTACAAGCCATAGGCGCCATGGCCTACGGCACGGAAAGCGTCCCAAAAGTCAGCAAGATATTCGGCCCCGGCAACCAATTCGTCATGTGTGCCAAGCAGCAAGTCTCACTCGGCGACGTAGCCATCGATATGCCAGCAGGTCCGAGCGAAGTAGCCATCGTAGCCGATGACACCTGCAATCCCACCTTCGTCGCAGCCGACCTGCTCTCACAAGCCGAACACGGAGCGGACTCACAGAGCATACTCTTCACCGACAGTCCGCGAGTAGCCCAAGCCGTCAGCACCGAAGTAGCACGTCAGCTCGCCCTGCTTCCCCGTCAGGAAATCGCCACGCAAGCCATCAGTCACAGCAAGATTATAGTGCTCAACAATATCAGCGAAGCATTCGACATCTGCAACGAGTACGCCCCCGAGCATCTCATCCTCGCCATGGACGATGCCCACGAATATACCTCCCGCATAGTCAACGCCGGCAGCGTCTTCATCGGACACTACAGTTGCGAGAGTGCAGGCGATTATGCCAGCGGCACCAACCACACCCTCCCGACAAGCGGATATGCCAAAGCATACAGCGGAGTCAACCTCGACAGTTTCTGCCGCAAGATAACATTCCAGCATCTCACAGCCGAAGGCGTTAAGAGCATTGGCCGCACCGTCGAACTCATGGCACAAGCAGAAAGCCTCGACGCACACAAGCAAGCCATGACATACCGCATCGAAGCACTTCAAAAGTAACCTCCACAATACAGACATGAAACCATTGGAACAACTCGTACGCCCCAATATCTGGGCGTTGAAACCATACAGCTGCGCACGCGACGAATTCAAAGGCCGCGAGGCTCACGTGTACCTCGATGCCAACGAAAGCCCCTACAACAACACATACAACCGCTACCCCGACCCACTGCAGGAAGAATTGAAGTCGCGCATCTCACCCCAGAAACACCTTCCGGCAGACAATATCTTTCTCGGCAACGGCAGCGACGAAGCCATCGACCTCATATACCGCATCTTCTGCGAGCCAGGCATAGACAACGTCGTAGCCATCGAGCCCACCTACGGCATGTATCGCGTATGCGCAGACATCAACAATGTCGAATACCGCCCCGTACCACTCTCTTCCACCTACGCCATGTCCGCCAGCGACCTCCTTGCCGCCACCGATGAGCACACCAAGGTGATATGGATCTGCAGTCCCAACAACCCCACAGGCAACGACATCGACCGCAACGAGATACGACGCATACTCACCGAATTCCAAGGCATCGTCGTAATAGACGAAGCCTACAGCGACTTCTCCCCACTCACCCCGATGCGTCAGTACGTCCCCCACTTTCCCAACATGATTGTACTCAACACCTTCTCCAAGGCATGGGCAAGCGCAAGCATACGCCTCGGCATGGCCTTTGCCTCAAACACAATCATATCGCTCTTCAACAAAGTCAAGTATCCCTACAACATCAGCAAGCCCACCCAGCAAGCCGCCATCGAGCTCCTCGACAATATGCTCAAAGTCGAACGCTGGATAGCCGACATACTCAGCGAGCGCAAGCACATGCTACCCTGCCTTGCCGAGCTCCCCATAGTCAAGCAGGTCTACCCAAGCTCAGCAAACTTCATATTAGTTAGAGTAACAGATGCAGACACAATCTATAACTATCTCGTAGACAAAGGCATAATCACGCGCAATCGCAGCCGCGTCACACTCTGCGACAACTGTCTCCGCATCACCATAGGCACACGCGACGAAAACAGCGAACTCCTCGGAGCCCTCCGCAGTTTCAGACAGCCATAGCACCCACACAGACACAAAGACCATGAAAAGAAGAATCCTGTTCATAGACCGCGACGGCACCATACTCAAAGAGCCAGCCGACGAGCAGATAGACTCCTACGAAAAGTTTGAGTTCCTGCCAGGAGCAATCGGAGCCCTCAGTTTTCTTGCACGCCACACCGACTACGAATTCGTACTCGTCAGCAACCAAGACGGACTCGGCAC
>CALZJL010000191.1 GCA_945787625.1 uncultured Prevotellaceae bacterium | reverse complement strand
CATACGAGTTTATGGCAAAGGTGTCAAACGACATCATCAATAAGGTTAAGGGCGTAAATCGCGTGTGCTATGATATCTCGTCAAAACCGCCTGCAACGATAGAGTGGGAGTAGGAATAGAATAACCAGACAGAAACGCACGATTGTAAAGCCGTGATGGACGGCAGACAAACTACAGACTGGACTCAAGTGTCAAAAAGGTGATGACGCTCTTGAGTCCAGTCTTGTCATTTGTATTTCTCGTCGATTAATCTATTTCTGAGAACTGATCTTTGCCTACTGCGCAGAGTGGGCACTCAAAATCATCAGGGAGATCCTCGAAAGCTACCCCTGCAGGGATGCCTGCCTCGGGTACTCCTACAGCGGGGTCATACTCCCAGCCGCATACGTCGCATATATACTTTTTCATTTGGATAAAAAAGTTTAAGATTAGTAATTGTCAACGTGAACTTCAAAGTAAGACTGTGGGTGAGCACAGGTCGGACATATCTGTGGAGCCTCAGTACCTACTACGATGTGACCGCAGTTGCGGCACTCCCATACCTTGACCTCGCTCTTCTTGAACACTTCCTGGGCCTCAACATTGTGGAGCAGTGCGCGGTAACGCTCCTCGTGACGCTTCTCGATGGCAGCTACGAGACGGAACTTGGCGGCCAATACCTTGAAGCCTTCTTCTTCTGCTGTCTTAGCAAAGCCTTCGTACATGTCAGTCCACTCGTAGTTCTCGCCAGCGGCAGCAGCAGCGAGGTTCTCAGCTGTAGAACCAATTCCTTCGAGCTCCTTAAACCACAGCTTGGCGTGCTCCTTCTCGTTGTCAGCGGTCTGCTGGAAGATGGCAGCAATCTGCTCGAAGCCTTCCTTCTTTGCCTTTGAAGCGAAATACGTGTACTTGTTGCGTGCCTCTGACTCGCCAGCGAATGCAGCCATAAGGTTTTTCTCAGTTTGTGTACCAGAATACTTGTTTGCCATAATTGTTGAATGTTAGTTGTTAGTTATATTTTCTTTTTTACAATGCAAATTTACTCCTTTAAATGTAAATTTCAAACGAAATTATCGTAGAAAAATGGTATTTTTAGGCATAAATTAATATTTTACATCCCATTTTGCACTTATTTACCATTTAATCATTATCTTTACTACACGAAAAAGCGTGTTTACTATGCAGACTGACCGACTTAGACAGATGTACCAGACCGTATGCGAAGCACCAGGTGGCAATGGCTTCAGGGTAGAGCGTATGACGGAGTTGCTCAACGAGAGCGAGATTGATGACTGTATGGCTCACGTCCATGCCTTTTATGAGATACTGTGGTTTCAAGAGGGAGAGGGCAGGCATACCGTAGACTTCAAGAGCTATGATGTCAAGCCAGGGACTATATTTTTCCTATCTCCGGGACAGATTCATCATTTTGACCAGAAGAGTGGATACAAGGGCGTGGCGATAAAGATGTGTACCGACCTGATGCGTGACACGTACAATACGTTCCATGTCTATGGTTCGTCTCCCCTTTATACCATCGACGAGCAGACGGCAATGATGCTCAGACCCTTGATAGACGAGATGGAGCAGGAGTCGCAGATGCATGGAAAGTTCGGTAACATCGAAATTCTGAAATCATTGGTTTGCATCTTCATAGCCAAGATACAGCGTTATGGAGTCCACGAGTCTCCACAACGACTTGATATGCTCAAGCCATCGCATCTGCTCTTCATGCAGTTCAGGAGCATGGTCGAAAAGGAATACGCAAGTATGCATACCGTACAGGAGTATGCAGACAGACTCAACGTAGCCATACGCACTTTGCACAAGAGCGTCAACGAATGTTCAGGCAAAACACCCCTTTCGCTCATCAACGACCGTATCATACTCGAGGCCATGCGTATGGTGAGATACACGAATCTTATGATCAAAGAGATTGCTGCTGAATTAGGGTTTGATGATCCGTCGTATTTTGTCAAGCTTTTCAAACGCTGTACGGGGCACCTGCCGAGTGATTTCCGCGAGATTGATATCGTATAGACTGACATACAGAAAAATCCCATCCCGAATGCTCTCAGGATGGGATTTTTGTATTCACGAAGATAGCTATACGCTACCATTCACTTCACGATGACCTTGACTCCGTCTACGATGTTTACACCCTTGGTAGGATGCGATTGGCGTACCCCCATGAGAGTGTAGATGTGTTTGCCTTGCAAGTCGGTGGGGCGTGTAGAGATGATGTCTGTGACGGCAGTATCATCATCTTCCTCCTCCATGACTATCTCATAGTCTTCGAGTCCTGCGAGCTGGCTGAGAGCGATAGGCTGATAGACCATGTCATATCCTGCACCAGACTTACTATCTTCAAAGAAGAAAGCAATCTTGCCGTCAGCCTGCACGCACATTGTAGAATAGGCAGAGCCAAAATCTGATACCTGCATACCCTTAGTCCAGCCTTGAGAGAATGCCGTAGGGGTAACATATTTGTTTGTATTGTCAAGCAACTTGTACCAAATACTTACGAGCGAACGGTCGTTGCCAGCAGGGGCAGACTGGAGCACAATGTGTGTCTCAGCGTTCGTAGTCTTGTTTTTGGCTTTTACGACCATTATCTCACCATTGGTTGAGTTGCCGCCCCATGACAAGCCTCC
This sequence comes from uncultured Prevotellaceae bacterium, assembly GCA_945787625.1. The sequence goes on along the minus strand of CALZJL010000191.1, from coordinate 774 downwards.
CTGTATACTGTTTGATGCTACTGCTGTGCTCCATGAGCCAGTAGTGTAAGTCTTATCCTTGTACTTGAAGATATTGTAGTATCGTCCGTTTGATTTACGTCCGCTCACCACCACTCTTCCGTCTGGGAGTTCCTCAGCCTTAGGCTCATCACCTCCAGGCACGGGACGAATAGACTTTGAGCCGAGCAATTGCCAAGAGCCTGGCTTACCAAACTCATCTGAGTAGATTACATAGTTGGTCAGACCGTCGCCAGCACTTCCGTTAGTAGTCCACAGAGCTACATATACACGATAGTAGTCGCCCTTCTTGACGATGCGGCTCTGAGAAATCTTGCCTGAACCTACGAAGTAGTTGATACGATCGGTAGGAAGGAGAGCCATGAGTTCGTCCTTGATGTCAACGGGGACTTCCCATTTCCATGTGCCATCGTCCTGAAGCGTGCCCCATGTGATGACGCCACGCTGGGCTGCAGTCCAGCAAGTACCACCATTGGGGGCACTTACTGCCATCACCATCACCTTGTCGCTGGTGCGGTCTGCACATATCGCTGCATCACCATAACCGCAGGTGTTTGACTCGTTGTTACCGTCGCCCTGAGCGAGCATGATGTCGTTTTCACTCCATGTCATGCCGTTGTCGTGGCTGACCTTGTAGACGAGGTCTACGCGGCCGTAACCGATGTCAGATCCGCAGAAGCGGTCGTCGCTGATGGCTATGAGGTCGCCATTCTTTGCCTTAGCTATGGCAGGGATACGGTATGGACGACCATGACC
>CALZJL010000190.1 GCA_945787625.1 uncultured Prevotellaceae bacterium | reverse complement strand
AACATGCTCCCTGATTAGCGCCGTGAAACGCTCTCCGAGAGTCTCCTTCTTGTATTGGCCTATGCCGCTTACTTCGCCGAAGTCATCGAGAGTGGTAGGGCGGCTTTGCGCGAGGGCATGAAGCGTCTTGTCCGAGAGGACAATGTAGGCAGGCTTGCCGATTTCGTCAGCTATGGTGCGGCGCAAGACACGCAGCTTCTCAAACAGCACAGCATCCTCGCCCTGCGCGAGATTGAAGAGCACAGGCTGTACCACCTTCTTCCTGCTCTTGCGCCTGTCTTCGTGGACTATGACAGCAAGCTCCGCCCGCTTCCTGCCGTAGAGCACATCATCGCCGAGCGACGTCACCTTGAGATGCATATCCTCGTTGTAAGCAATCTCGATGTAGCCCATCTGGAGCATCTGCAAGAGATAGTCGTGCCACTCGCGAGCAGGAATGTCGCGCCCCGCACCGAAAGTCCTCAGACTATTGTAGCCCTTAGACATGATGGAAGCATTCGTGTTGCCACGCAGAATGTCGACCGTAGTCCAAAGCCCAATCTGCTGATTCGTACGCCTGATAGCCGAGAGAGCCTTCTGTATGACGATAGTGCCATCAAAGCGTTGAGGCGGATTCTTACACACATCACAGTTGCCACACTGGCAGTCCGACGTCTCGCCAAAATAGTTAAGCAGTATGCGGCGGCGGCAGACAGAAGCCTCAGCATACTCCTCCATACGCTTCAGCTTTTCGAGATTGATCTCCTTCTGACCGCTCTCCTCAGCAAACTTCTTGAGCGTGATGAGATCCTGCAAGTTGTAGAACAGGATAGTCTCCGTCCCAAGCCCATCACGGCCGCCACGCCCTATCTCCTGATAGAAACTCTCAATGCTCTTCGGCAGATTGTTGTGAATGACAAAGCGCACATTGCTCTTGTCAATACCCATGCCAAAAGCGATGGTAGCACAAATGACATCTATACGATCATTGATAAAATCCTCCTGCACCCGAGTACGCTGGAGCGCCGTCATGCCAGCATGATAGACGCCAACGTTAAACCCACTCTCGCTGAGCTTTTCAGCAAGCTGCTGCGTAGCCTTGCGCGAGAGGCAATATATGATGCCACTCTCCCCCCTGTGGCGCAAGATAGTATCCTTGATCACACCAAGCCTGTCCTTCGACGTATACGAGCGGCGCACATCGAGACTGAGGTTAGGGCGGTCAAAACTGCTGACGAACACACGCGGCTCGCGCAGATTGAGCTGCTTGAGAATGTCGAGTTTCGTAGTCTTGTCGGCCGTAGCAGTCAGAGCAAGAACAGGCGCCGAAGGAAAAGCATCGCCAAGACAGCCCAGCTGAGTGTATTCCGGGCGGAAGTCATGCCCCCACTGCGAGATACAATGAGCCTCGTCGATGGCGATGAGCGAGACACGCACATTCTGCCGCAGCCACTCCAGTTCGCCGACGAGACGCTCAGGCGAGAGATAGAGAATCTTGACCTCGCCGCGGCATATACGCTGGTAGATCTCCGCGTCCGTGACAGAATCATTACTACTGTTGAGAGCCTCAGCACTTATGCCGTTCGACCTGAGAGCATCGACCTGATCCTTCATCAGCGAGATGAGCGGAGAGACCACGACAGCCGTCCCCTCAAGCATGAGAGCCGGAATCTGGTAGCAAAGCGACTTTCCGCCACCCGTAGGCATCAGCACAAGCGCATCACCACCCCCCACAGCATGGCAGATGATCTCCTCCTGCAAAGGGCGAAACGAATCGTAGCCATAGTAAGTCTTGAGAATCTCGCGAGCCGTCATTTCACTTCGTAGCTTTGGATTCGCGCTTGTATTTCCAGTGTGCCGCCACACCATGCTCCGCCTCGTAGTCCATACGCTCGCTACGAATCTGAATCTCAAACCAATTGCAGTCAGGCCCCATGACCGTCAGCTGCAAAGCCTGATAGCCCGAAGGCTTAGGGTGAGTGACCCAGTCCTTGATACGATCCGGGTGAATACGCCACAGCGAAGTAATGATATTGTAAATGCGCCACAGCGTAAGCTTCTCCACATCGAGCGCACCATCCTCCACCGCCACAGGGCGCACCGTCTGCAGCTGAGCCACCGTCATAGGCTTGTAGACGATGCGCGTAGCAAACAAGTCGTAGACCTCATCAAAAGGCACCTGCTTGACGTGAATCTGCCTCCAGATACTATAAATGCTTTTCATGCGGAAAAGCAACTCATACTCCAGCCCGATAGAGTCCAGCATACTGCGTATGGGGAGAGTGAAAGCGCGAAACGTACTCTCACACATGACCTCATTTTCCTGCATGAGATGCTTGATCTCCGCATAGTCCTCAGGATAGCCATAGCGTACGCCAAGCTCCTCCAGCTCGCGCTGTTCCCTCTCCATGCCGAGCTCCTCGGCAAGAGGCGCGACGTTCTCCAGAGTGTCCCTCGACAGACGCGTACGCACGTCCTGCCCCTCACGTTCGATGTCGCGCATCGCCTCCAGGCGTTCGTAAACGAGTCGTTGTCTATCCATGCGAGAATCCCGACAAAACGACTATGCAAAAATAAACAGCGACATGAACCCCGTGATAGTAAAGACCTGCTTGACCTCAGGAGTAGCACCCGTGATGGTGACATCGCCCCCCTTGGCAATAGTCTCCTTGCGCAAGCTCAGCAGCAGCCTCAGCCCCGACGAAGCAATAAACTGCAGCTTCGTGCAGTCCAGCACGATGTGAGTCGAAGCAGCGTCCATGAGCGGCTGCATATCTACGGCAAACTGTGCACTCGCAGCCGTATCGAGACGGCCGTCCAAAACACCGATAGTCTTGTCTCCCTGTTTGGTTATGGTAATAGTCATAGCCTTAGAATAGAGTTGTAAATAATGCTTTTTCAACGCCAAAGTTACGAAAAATAAATTAAATGGCAGACACTTGGAGCAAAAAGTACAGGTAAAGTCGCATTTTTATAAGTTTTTTTGTAACTTAGCACCGCAAACCGACAATTTTCAGTACCCTATGTATCGAGACAGGCTTTTGGTCGCAGACAGGTTAGAAGAAGTGGAGAAGCTGCCACTATTCATCGACACACTATGTGAGAATGCAGGCATAGATGCCACTCACGCGTTCAATCTCAATCTTGCGCTCGAGGAAGCATTGGTCAATGTCATCCAGTATGCCTATCCCAAAGACGGACTCACCCACGAGATAACGCTCGACGCCGAGTGTGACGAGAGCACTCTGGTCTTCACCCTGCGCGATAGCGGCACCCCCTTCGACCCCACACAGATGGGCGACGTAGACACAACACTCTCAGCGCAGGAACGCCAGATAGGAGGCCTCGGCATATTCCTCGTCAAGCAGCTCATGGACGAAGTAAGCTACCAGTATGTAGACGGGCAGAATGTGCTTATCATGAGAAGGAGGTTATGA
>CALZJL010000189.1 GCA_945787625.1 uncultured Prevotellaceae bacterium | reverse complement strand
TGAAATCATCAGCAACTGGTCTTCGTATTTTTCCACATAGACTACGGCTTTGTTGGTGTTGACGACTTGCTTCATGTCCGGACTTTTAGACACGAAGTGGGTGAAGCACGCTTCACGGTAATAGTCTGAGTATATCTGCCGAGCCGTCTCAACGGAGACGTCGGTCTTGGCGTAGGCTGTGACGAAGATGCCTCGTGTGAAACAGCCTCGCTGAGGTATGAAAAGCACTCTGCCTCCGTAGCCTGGACTGAGTTCTTGTATCGTCTGGTTTATCTCCAGAAGATGCTGATGGGTAAATGTCTTGTATACAGAGATATTGTCATTTCTCCATGAGAAGTGTGTTGTAGCTCCTGGCTTTTGACCTGCGCCTGTGCTGCCTGTGATGCCGTTGACGTGAATGTCTCCACTGATGATTCCTGACTTTATGGCAGGCAGAAGGGCGAGCTGGATACACGTGGCGAAGCAGCCAGGGTTGGCTATGTGACTGGCATCTCGGGTTATCTCGCGATGTGTCTCGGGCAGTCCGTAAACATAGTCGTGGTTGCCTTTGATACGGAAGTCTTGGGCGAGGTCTATTATCTTGACTCGCTCGGGGATTTCGTGTTCACTCAGGAACTGCTGGCTCTTACCATGGCCGAAGCAGAAAAATACCACATCGACTTCGTCCCATGGCATTGCGGCAGTAAATTCCATTTCTGTCTCGCCGACAAGTCCTTCGTGGACTTCGGCAACTTTGTTGCCTGAATTACTCTCGGAGTTTGCAAAGACAATCTCTGCATTTGGGTGGTTGAGCAGGAGGCGTATCAACTCGCCTCCTGTATATCCCGCTGCTCCCAAGATGCCTACGCGAATTTTCTTCATATGGATACTGCTATCGTCTTTCATCGGGATGGGCGAGGTAATACGCACGCAGTGCTGTTGATGTCACTTTGATAAAGCCTTTGGCATCATCACTTGACCACGCCTTTGCTGTCTCTCCATATTCTCCGAGTTTGTTTTTGACGAGGTCGTTGGGTGAGTCTACTCCTACGGTCTGGAATGTCAGCGGACGCAGCTCCAATTCTACGACGCCTGTGACATTGCGCTGACTCGACGTGAGCATGGCCTCTATGTCTGGCATAACGGGCTCAAGGTACTGGCTTTCGTGCAGGAACATGCCATACCAGTTGCTGACTTGGTCTTTCCAGTACTGCTGCCACTTGCTTAGGGTGTATTTTTCCAAAAAGCGATGCGCTCCTATGATGAGCATCGGGGCTGCTGCCTCAAATCCTACACGGCCTTTAATACCAATAATGGTATCTCCGACGTGACAATCCCTGCCTATGCCGTATGCTGCCCCTATCTCTTCGACTGCCTGTATGGCTGCAATCTTGTCGTCATAGTGCTTTCCGTTTACGCTCACGAGCTCACCCTTGTCAAATCCCAATTTCAAGACCTCGGGTCCTTGCTTGGTGGGGTGTTTGAGATATGCGCTCTCGGGCAGACCCTGTGTTGAATCAAGTATTTCTCCTCCGCAGATGCTGGTGCCCCAGATACCTACGTTATATGAATACTTGAGTTTGGTAAAATCGGCTGAAAATCCGTTTGCATTGAGATAATCAACTTCTTCCTGGCGTGTGAGGTTGCCATCGCGAGTCAGTGTGATAATCTCCACTCCCGGACACATGACGAGGAATGTCATGTCAAAACGTATCTGGTCGTTGCCGGCTCCCGTCGACCCGTGGGCTATCGCACTGGCTCCTATCTCGTTGGCATAACGGGCTATTGCAAGAGCCTGGAAAATGCGCTCACTGCTCACTGAAATAGGATAGCAGTTGTTGCGCAAGACGTTGCCGTATATCATGTATTTGAGGGACTTCTCATAATACTCTTGAGTCACATCGAGAGTCACATACTTTGTCGCACCAAGCTTATATGCGTTCTCCTCATTTGTCTTAAGTTGCTCGGGGCTGAAGCCTCCTGTGTTTGCACATGCGGCGTATACCTCATAACCTTTTTCCTTAGCCAGATACATCACTGTATAGCTGGTGTCCAATCCGCCGCTAAACGCGACTACGACCTTTTTCTTCTCTGACATTTTTGTATATTGTTTATCGTTTGTCCTTTTTTTGACGAATACCCTACTCCACTCCACGCAATACGAGAGTTCGCATGACATCCTTTATCACCTCAAGACTGGTGGGCTCCCCATGATGCTTTTCGGGATCCCACAACATTCCTGTACATACGCAGAACTTGCGTTGCTTCAGCTCTAATATGTCGTGGTTTATGCAGCCCTTGCATCCGTGCCAAAACGCCTCATCATCCGTCAATTGATTGAAACTGACAGGGACATAGCCCAACGCTGTATTCATCTTCATCACTGCATCTCCACTGGTAAGCGAGAAAATCTTGGCGTGAGGCCACCGTACCCGTGCCAGGGTAAACGTATAGTCCTTGATACGTTTTGCCACACCCAAGCCCTGATAGTCGGGATGTACTATGAGACCGCTCGTCGTAACATAATGTTTGTTACCCCATGTCTCTATGTAGCTGAATCCGACGAACCTGTCACCGTCAAGAGCCAATACTGCCTTGGATTCCTTCATTTTTGTGGCTACATACTCATGTGTACGCTCTGCTATGCCTGTACCACGCTTGCGTGCAGCCTCACGTATAGTCTGAAGTATCTCATCAACATACTTTTCGTGACTGGCATCAGCCACTATAATCCTGATTGCTTTATCCTGTGTCATCATTTAGACTTTTCTACTCTTGTCCAACAAAGGAAACATTTCATACAACGTATTTCTCACAGACTCTATGTCTGCGCCCTCTGCCATAATTGCAATGACCGTATCCTCACCAGCTATCGTGCCCAAAATATTGGGCATCTTCCGGTCATCAATCTCATAGGCGGATATCGAGGCATGACCAGGCGGAGTATGAATCACTATGGTATTGCCACTGACCTGCAGAGACCATCTTGTAGCATTCAGCTCCTCCTTAGTCTTTACTGGGTCATACTGCACAGCACCTGGCAATGCATAGACAGACTTTCCCGACCGCGTACGAATTTTCGAGATGCGCAGTTGTTTAAGATCCCGGCTCAACATCGTCTGTGTCGTAGAAAATCCCGCCTTGTCCAACTCTACGGCCAAGTCCTCTTGACTCTCTATAGGGAAATTCCCGACTATCATCTGTATCACACGCAGGCGCGCCTCTTTATCTTGTCTTTCCATTAAAAACTTCAAACATCACTATTTGTTTGGATATTTATGCTTATCAGTTGCAAAGTTACATAAAAAAATGATATTAATAATTACATTTCGGTGTCAAAATGTAATATTTATGCAAAAAAGATGCATAAACCTTACCGAAGTAAAAATCTATGCATCTACCACCACTCGTGGTGCCACCAGGAATCGAACCGGGGACACAAGGATTTTCAGTCCTTTGCTCTA
>CALZJL010000188.1 GCA_945787625.1 uncultured Prevotellaceae bacterium | reverse complement strand
CCGCCCAAAACAGCATCAAAACACGCGTTTTCCCTTAGCATCCTCCACGATTTGCAGAGGATGCTAAGAGGATACTAACAGGATACTAAGGGAAAACCAAGGCAAAAGGCCGTAAAAAGGCATTTTTTGAGGCAATTTTGCCGTAATATCACGTCTGGAAAATTACGTACATTTCCCCAAAGATTTAACCCAGCCGGCAAACTCGAAAGCCACGTCTTATGGTAAAGGCATTTAATCCCGTCTCTTTTCTACCCCACCCCTCGAATTCGGGGGAATTAAAACATGGATTATATAAACTTTCCCAAATGCCTAAAAACTCTTGAGATATAGTCATTATCCTTATGATTTATGATGGTCACTTGTCTTTCTTGTACTTTTATCTTTGCCATTATTCCCAACTGTTTTAATCGGCGTTTAATTGCCATTTAATGGGGTGTTTAATGGGGAGTCTAACAAGTAGGGGAAACAGAATACAAATTCCCACGCAAAGGCTATTAGAACCAACCAAACAACTAAACAACTAAATAACCAAACAACCAAAACTCACTTCTTCCATCTCCCACTTAGGACTGGGTATCTCTCTACGAAGGGGACTAACCATGCGCATATCATCAGTACTGCGGGCAGGAGTATGAGGACGTCATCGTACCTGCCGTAGATGCTGCGCCCGAAGGTCAAGTGCATGTATTTGTAGTAGAACAAGATAGGGAAATGGCCTACGAAAAAGACCATGGAGTGCTCTCCGATGTAGTTTATCACGGGGGCGCGTCTCACCCCTAACGTAATGAGCAGGCCGCTCAGTCCGCAGAGGACGCAGACCATGTTGATAATGACGGGCAGAAAATCGCCGTCGAAGCGGTTTGAGCTCATGGTATAGGCGGCATCGTGAAACAAGAAGTTTCCGACTATGAAGCTCGCTATCAAGCCTATCGAGATGTACAGTGCCGCTCTCTGCGGCAACCACGAGAGTATCCTGCGCCATGCTCTGCCGAGTTCGAAGAAGAATACGCCCATGAAGACATTGCTGAGACTGAACCACAGGGGATTGTCGACCCTATACAGAGCGTATCCGATGAGAGGGAAAGTGAGGTATACCAGCGAACTCCAGTGTCGGGGCATCCATGTGAGGGGCGTGCGTATACCATGGGCGCGGAAACTGGTGATGAGCCAGTGTCTGGTTTTCTCACATAGATGAATGAGGACGTAGGCGCAAAAGAAAGAGAAGAGAAACCATGTGGGGGGATTGCCGTAGAAGTCGCTCTTGGTCCATACGTGGCTCCATTCGAGCTCGGCAGGAAACTTGCCATACTTGGAGGTCAGATATGGATAGAAGGCGAAGTACACGGCGGTGCCTATCAGACCTGCCGAGAGGTAGGGAACGAGGAGACGCTTGGCTTTGTCGCGCACATAGGCTCGGGTGGGAGTGGCGGTGACGGACTTGTTGAAATAGCCTGCCTTGAAAAAGAAGAAGCTCATGAAGAAGTAGCTCCACTGCATAACCTCCGCCCACCAGGCGTCGTTGGCGTGGCCGCAGATCTGCATGGTATGTAGGCTGACCATACGCAAGATGCAAATGCCGCACAGCAGGTCGAAGGCATGATTTCGTTGTTTCATGGCTGGTCGTGTATCAGGACAGTGGCGTAGGCTGAGATTCCCTCTTCGCGCCCTGTGAAGCCAAGATGCTCGGTAGTGGTGGCTTTGATGCTGACATCGTCGTCAGATATGCCCATACAGTCCGCGAGGCATTGCTGCATCTGGGGTATGTGGGCTTTGAGCTTGGGGCGCTCGGCACATATCGTTGCGTCGATGTTGCCTACGTGGTAGCCTTTCGTGGCTATGAGCTGCACGGTACGGCGAAGGAGTATCTTGCTGTCTATGTCCTTGTACTCCGCGCCTGTGTCGGGGAAATGGTAGCCTATGTCGCGCATATTAGCCGCCCCGAGGAGGGCGTCGCAGACGGCGTGTATGAGCACGTCTGCGTCGCTGTGTCCGAGCAGACCCTTGGTGTGTGTGAGTCTGATGCCTCCGAGCCACAATTCCCGCCCTTCTACGAGCTGGTGGACATCGTATCCGAATCCTACTCTGATTTTCATACGGATTTTTTTGGGGGGATTTTAGTCTTCCATCTGGAACATGGGATCCCAGGCAGGGAGTCGTACGGGCTTTTGCTCTGTCAGGCGCAATATGTCTTGCGGCACGTATTTCTTGTTGACAACGACGCGAAACATATAGTCTTCAAACCACTTTCGGGTCATGATGAGATAGCCTTGGTGTCCGTACGATATTCCCCAAGAGTTCTCGACCTTCCACTTGAGGGGCTTGCCTTCGCCATCGAGGTCTACAGCCATGAGCGTCATGGCGTGGGAGGAGCCTGAGTCGTGGGTCTGTATGCGCTGGCGCTTGTCCATACCGAAGGTGGTGCCGAGAAGGGACTCATAGTCGAAGTTGTCAGCATCGAGCAGGCCTGTATTCTTGTCGAGGTATTTGCCTACGTCGCACGAGAAGTACATCTGCGTGCTGTCCTGGAGCGATGCGATGGCTATGCGGCTGAGGTCTTCGATGCTGAGGTTGAGATAGAGCCAGTTGTGGCCGTCGTAGGTATGGCGGTCCATATCAATCTCGTAGACCTTGTTGTAGGGGCGCGAGGGGTCGTTCATGAGCATGACGTAGTCCTGCTGAAGATTGCCAGCCTCGGAGCAGTATTCGCGGTAAAACTCCAAGGGAGTGTATTTGCGTGGGGTGCTGACATACTTGCCGTTCTCGCGTGGCGCCCACTCAAACTCTTTGACGGGAGTGCCGTAGGCGAGTGTGAGGAGGCGGTAGATGGTCTTCATCTGCTCGTCTTTGTAGGCGATGAGCTGCTTTTCGCTCTCGCCTTGGTCCGACTTGTCGCGAAGGTTGATGGCTATCTCGCGCAGCTTGCGCTTAAGGTGGGAGCTAAACTCGTCGGTGTGGTTGCTGACGTAGTTCTCGGGCATGATGTCCTGGGGCACAAGACCGTATTTGCTCACGAGGTCAGCGACGCCCGTGTAGGTGCCTCCGTCGGAGAGCGGATTGCTCATGAGCCATTGTACCTGCTGCGAGTCAAGCGACTGCTTGCGGGTGTCGATGACGGACTGTAGGAAGAGGTTGCTCTTCTCAAGCTGGTCGTAGAAGAAGAGGTAGATCTGTGAGAACATGATGTCCTTCTTGCCTATCTTCCTGGCAGCATGGTGGCGAAGCACATTGAGCCCCGTGAACATCCAACAGCGGCCGCTGCTCTGCTGGTCGGTGATGCCCTGGTTCTGGATATCAAGCGAGAAATACGTGTCTTGCGAAGCGGGGTTGAAGTTCTTCTTTGCCATATTGCGCAAGGCTCCGTTCTGGATAGCGTTTTGCAAAGCGCGTTCGCTGGTGCTCAAGGGCTGGGCTTCAAACTGTTTGAGGAGCTCCGGGGTGATGGTCTGAGACTGGCCTGCCGCTGCGAT
>CALZJL010000187.1 GCA_945787625.1 uncultured Prevotellaceae bacterium | reverse complement strand
AGAAAAAACTTGCTTTTAATCCCATATATTAGTAACTTTGCGAAAAAGACGAAACATTTCACAAGCTATCCGCCATGCCACAGACAGTAAAGATACGCCTGCGCAACACAGGTCAGACCTTGAGCATACCCAACGGCATCACATTGGCAGAACTCTACCAGCAGTCAGGACTCCACATCGAATACGGTCCCATGTGTGCCCGTGTCAACAACAAGAATCAAGGTTTAGGCTACCGTTTCTACAATTCCAAAGACGTAGAGTTTCTCGACATACGCTCTGCCAGCGGAATGCGCGCCTACACACGCACCCTCTTTCTCGTCCTTGCCAAGGCAGTTGAAGACCTCTATCCCCAAGGGCGTCTGATCATCGGAGCCGCCATCTCAGGAGGCTATTACTGCGAGCTGCGCATCGGCCGTCAAGTGACCCAAGACGATGCCCAGTCCATCAACCGGCGCATGGAGCAGATTATCGCCGCCGACCTCCCCATACACCACATACAATGCCCCATTGAGGAAGCCATCTCCCTCTTCCAGTCTAAAGGCATGGACAGCAAGGTCAAACTCCTCCAGAGTCAGACCTCACTCTATACCGACTACTACCAACTCGCCGACACCATAGACTACTTCTACTCCTGCCTCCTCACCCATACCGGAGCCATACACCTCTTTCAAGTCATACCATTCTACGACGGTCTGCTCCTACGCATACCCTCCGCCCAAGACCCCTCGCAGCTTGAGACCCTCATACCCCAGACCAAGATGCACAACGTCATACGCGAGCACCAGCGATGGCAGGACATACTCGGCTGCCGCACCGCAGGCGACTTCAACGAAGCCGTACAAAGCGGTTACGCCCCCGAACTCATCAACATCAGCGAAGCCCTGCAAGAGAAGAAGCTCAACCAGATTGTCGACACCATACAAGAGCGGGGCAGCCGCCTCGTCCTCATTGCAGGCCCCTCATCGAGCGGCAAGACCACCACAGCCAAACGCCTCGCCATACTCATGATAGCCAGCGGTCTGCGCCCCCACACCATCTCCACCGACGACTACTTCGTCAACCGCACCGACACCCCCAAAGATGCCAGCGGCAACTACGACTTCGAATGCATACAAGCCGTCGACACCGACCTCTTCAACCGTCACCTCACCCAGCTCCTCCACGGTGAGGAAGTCCTCCTCCCCCGCTACGACTTCAAGCTCGGAGAGCGCGTCTACGAAGACCACCGCCTCAGCATAGGCCCCGACGACATCATCATCATCGAAGGCAACCACGCCCTCAATCCCATACTCACCCGTCAAGTCCCCGACGAGCAGAAGTTCCGCATCTTCGTCAGCACCCTCACCACCATAGCCCTCGACGACCACAACAACATTCCCACCCACGACATACGCCTCCTGCGCCGTCTCCTCCGCGACTACAAATACCGCGGCTACAGCGCACAAGAGACCATACACCGCTACCCCAGCGTCACCCGAGGCGAAGGCAAATGGATATTCCCCTTCCAAGAGCTCGCCGACGCCACCTTCAACTCAGCCCTCCTCTACGAACTCGCCGTCATCAAAGACCAAGTCACCCCCCTCCTTGAGCAAGTCTCCGAGCGCGAAGAAGAATACGCCGAAGCCTCGCGAATGCGCAAGTTCCTCCGCTATTTCCGCTCCGTCCCCACCGACCAAGTCCCCCCGACCTCGCTCCTGCGCGAATTTGCAGGCGGGTCGTCATTCAAGTATTAAACACCCGTTAAACAAGCGTTAAACACCAATACAATACCAATTCAAAAACTTACAACGATATGATCAGCATTATCATGGGCAGCACCAGCGATCTGCCCGTCATGGAAAAAGCAGCCCAGTTTCTCGACCAGATGGAGATACCCTTCGAGATGAACGCCCTCTCAGCCCACCGCACCCCCAGCGAGGTCGAAGAGTTTGCACGCAACGCCTCAGAGCGCGGCATTCAAGTCATCATAGCCGGCGCAGGCATGGCAGCAGCCCTACCCGGAGTCATCGCAGCCAGCACCAGCGTCCCCGTCATCGGCGTCCCCATCAAAGGCATGCTCGACGGCCTTGACGCCATGCTCTCCATCATACAGATGCCTCCAGGCATACCCGTAGCCACCGTCGGAGTCAACGCAGCCCTCAACGCAGCCATACTCGCAGCACAGATGCTATCTCTCAGCGACCCAGCCCTCGCACAGCGTCTCGCCGCCTACAAGTCAGGACTCAAACAGAAGATAGTCAAAGCCAACGAAGACCTCTCGCAAGTCAAATACAAGTACAAGCAGAACTGACCCCATACCCATCATGACAAGACGAACAACCCACCCCGTACACATCGGCCAGCTCACCATCGGAGGCACAGCCCCCGTAGCCGTACAGTCCATGACCACCTGCTCCACCATGGACACCACAGGCTGCATCGAGCAAGCCATACGCATCATCGAAGCAGGCGGTCAGCTCGTACGCCTCACCACCCAAGGCACACGCGAAGCCGAAAACCTCCGCAACATCAAGGCAGGGCTTGCCCAGCGCGGCTACGCCCACATACCCCTCTGTGCCGACGTACACTTCAACCCCAACGTAGCCGACGTCGCCGCCACCATAGTCGAGAAAGTACGCATCAATCCCGGCAACTACGTCGACCCAGCCCGCACCTTCAAGCAGCTCGCATACACCCCCGAAGAGTACCAGGCAGAGCTAAGCCGTCTCGACGAGCGGTTCTGCCGCTTTCTCGACATCTGCCGCCGCCACCACACAGCCATACGCATCGGCGTCAACCACGGCTCCCTCTCAGACCGCATCATGTCGCACTATGGCGACACCCCGGCAGGCATCGTAGAAAGCTGCATGGAATTCCTGCGCATCTGCGAGCGTGAACACTTCCCCGACGTCGTCGTCAGCATCAAAGCCAGCAACACCAAAGTCATGGTCGACAGCGTACGCCTCCTCTGCGCCACCATGGAGCAAGAAGGCATGGACTACCCCCTCCACCTCGGAGTCACCGAAGCAGGCGAAGGCGAAGACGGACGCCTCAAGAGTGCCGTAGGCATAGGAGCCCTACTGCTCGACGGCATCGGCGACACCATACGCGTCAGCCTCAGCGAAGAGCCCGAAGCAGAAATACCCGTAGCCCAAAGCATACTCCAGGCAGCCCGAGTCCAGATGTGCAAGACGGAATACATCTCATGCCCAGGCTGCGGCCGCACCCTCTACGACCTCCAAGACACCATACGCCGCATCAAAGCCGCCGTCAACCAGCGTGCCCTCACCGACCCCCGCTACAAGACCCTCAAGATAGGCATCATGGGCTGCATAGTCAACGGCCCCGGCGAAATGGCAGATGCCGACTACGGCTACGTAGGAGCCGCCCGAGGCAAAATCTCGCTCTACAAAAACAAACAATGTATCGAGAAAAACATACCCGAGTCAGAAGCCGTAGACCGCCTCATCGCCTTCATCGACTCAGACTTAGG
>CALZJL010000186.1 GCA_945787625.1 uncultured Prevotellaceae bacterium | reverse complement strand
GATGCGTTCGCATTGGGGTATGGTTGTGGTGCCTACGACGGGTATTCCTGTGGAGAGTGCTTCCATTACGACCAGAGGCTGTACTTCGCTGCGTGATGCCAGGACCAGGGCGTCGCTTTGGTATAGGAGTTCGCGGACTTGCTGGCGGTTGAGGTCTCCGTGTAGTACTATGCTGCTGTCCAACGGTTGGCGGTAGTGGTGTCGGAATTGTTGTGCAAACTCGTGGGTGTCTGTGTCGCGACCTGCGATGTGTAGCTCGATGGGTGGAAGGTCTTCGCTGTGTTGGAGTATGGACCATGCTTGGGCGAGTGTGTCGTAGCCTTTGCGGTAGAATTGCTGCTGGTTGGCTATGGCGAGACAGCAGTATCTGTAGGGGCGCATGGCGCGTGGGGAGCGGTCGCGGTAGGCGTAGAAGGTGGTGTCGGTGATATTGGATATGGGGTGGGTGGTGTAGTCGGTACCGAAGTAGGTGGCGGTGTCTTGTATGAGCTCGTGAGCTACGGGTATGACGCAGGCTGCTTGTAGGTAGCATTGGCGGATAAGGTGGCGGGCCCAGATGTGGCGTGTCCAGCTTTTGCCGAAGTCGATTTCGTAGCTGCCGCTGGAGAAGTGTTCGGTGACGTAGTATGGTATGCCTGTGCGTCGGGAGATTTGCATGGCGGCTATGCCAGCCCATTTGGCGGCCTGGGCGTGGAGAATGTCGGGGGTGCCGTATTGCTCGACGTAGTGGTCGTACATCTGATTGATGAGACGGCAGTATGTGGCTTGGTTGTGGTGTACGGCTTTGGGTATGCCTCTGAAATAGCGTTTCTGTATGTGGACTGACTGTGGATCAAAGTCGTGGGATTTTGATCTTTGCCCTCGTAGCCATGTGCCTGGACCGTCGAGGGTGAGGGATAGCTGCTGGACGTAGAGGAGGCTGACGTGGTGTCCTGCTCTTTGTAGGGCTGCGGCTTGTTCGACTGCGAAGTAGCCTCCGTATGGGGGGAGAAATGATACGATTTCCAGGATATGCATGTGATTAGGTGTTGAATAGTTCTGTCCACATCTGCATGATGTGTGGACGGCTGTATTGTTGGGCGTGTTGCTGGGCGTGTTGGCCCATGGCGGTGCGGAGGGTGATGTCGTTGATGAGGGTGGATACGGCGTGGACAAATGCTTGGTCGTCGTGGTATGGGGTGCAGTATCCTGTGATGCCGTCTGCTATCAGATCGGAGGGACCGCTGGGGCAGTCTACGCTCACTACGGGGAGGGCGCATTGCATGGCTTCCAGAATGCTGAGAGGGAAGCCTTCAGTCTTGGAACTGAGCAGCAGTATGCCTCCGCGTGCGTATTCGGCGGCTATATCGGTGGTGTGGGGGTGTAGGGTGACGTTGTGGAGGGTGGGGGTGACTGATATCTGATGTCGTATCTGTGTTTCCAACTCGCCCTGGCCGTAGAGATCTAAGCTCCAGTCGGGGTGTAGACGTGTGATTTCTGTCCATAGTCTGAAGAGACGGTCGATGTCTTTTTCGGGACACAGACGGCCTACGAAGAGGCAGCGCTTGCGTGTGTAGTCGGGTGTGGAGATGGGAGTGATGGTGGTGAAGTTGGGTATGACGCGTACGTCCTTGCAGCGGTGTTGGCGTAGATATTCTTGTCGGTCTGCCTTGGTGAGACATACAATGGTGCTGACATGGCGCTCCATGCGTGGGTATAGCCAAATGTGGTTGTTGGACCACCTTACGCCGTGAGACTCGAAGATGGTGCGGGCTGTTGTGTGTCCGTATCCGATGAGGAAGGCTCCTATGGCGCGGTAGTGTATGATGATGTCTGGTCTGATGAGGCTGAGGGACTTGTTGTATTTGTCCAGGACTTTGGCGAGGGTGAATGGGAGGGCGAGACGGCTTTTGGGCTTGGCTATGTCGAGTGTGTACCGTATTACTCTGTCATCGAGGGGGTATGAGGGGATGTCGTGTCCTTGCCATACGGTGAGGAGGTGGAGGTCTGCTCCTTGCTCGGCGAGAGCGTTCATCTTGTCTGTGACGATGCGCTCCAGACCTCCTGGTGTGGAGATTCCTTCGATGACGTAGAGTATTCTCATGGTATGCTGATGTAGTAGCCTAATTTGTAGAAGGCGAAGATGTTCATATTGGGTTTGGGGCTGAGTAGGTTGCGGCGGAGCAGCGGTCTGGTGATGAGGAATGCTGTGCGGACTATCCACGCGAGGTGCATGCGGGTGAGTTGGGAGCTGAGGCGTGTGATGCGGGTCTCGCCTATGAGGCTGTCTCCGAGGCGTTTTAGGGTGTGGAGGCTGGTTTCTACTTTTCGCAGGTACTTGTCGTTGGGCTCAAAACCGAGGTGCATGAGGGGGTTGTCTATGTGGAGGACTTTGTAGCCTCGCCTGCCGAGCTCTATGCCTAAGAGTGTGTCTTCGTAGCCGTATTCTGTACAGCGTGGATCAAAGGGGACGTCGAGGAGGGCCTGACGTCTTGCCATTATGTTGAAGGTGCAGAAACTGCGGTAGGGGTTGTGGTTGCGGCTCTGGGGGGTGCGCCACGTCTCGCATGATTTCTCGTAGCGATAGCGTAGGGTGGACTGGGGAGTGGGAAGTGTGGTGGGGTTGACTAAGTCTCCGGAGATGATGTCGTAGCCTGAGCGGATTTCGGAGAGGTATTTGCTGATGAAATCGTTTCTCACTACCTTGGCATCGCTGTCTGTCAGCAGACACCACTCGCCTTTGGCCTGGGCTATCATCTGATTTAGTATTAGTGCTCTGCCTACGTTCTCGCGGTTGATGATGTGTCGACAATGGGGGAGCTCGGTGATGCGATGGTTTGAGATGATGCTGACTTGGTCTCGGCTGCCGTCTTCGGCGAGGATTATCTCATACTCTATGCCTGACGCCTGAAGTTGTGTGTGGAGGTCGGCTACGAGTGTGTAGCACTTGTAGTTGCAGGTGGGTATGAGTACGGATAGAGAGGGCATGGTGTAGGTTTGTATGGTATTATCGTGGGTAAAGATACTAAAATATATTGGTTCACGCGAGCTTCTGACGTAAATATCTGCTGCGGGCGTGTGAAAAATAGATAATCATTCCTGATATCTGTGCAAATGCGCTTAGGGCAAATGCTGCTTCGTAACCGTATCGCTGGGCTAAATGTCCTCCGAGTACGATGCCGAGTCCCATGCCGATGTCCCACGATGTGAGGAGGGTGGCGTTGGCTGTGCCTCGTTGTGAGGGCGTGGCGAGATTGACAAACATGTTGTTGAAGGCTGGGAACATGTGACCGTTGCCGATGCCTACTATGACGGCACAGGCGTAGCATGACCACTCGTTGCGAAACAGGGCAAACAGGCTGTACCCGAGCACGGAGAATGCTACACCAAAATTGGCGTTCTCGACGATTCTGCCTTTGCGGAGGGATTTGCTTCCTACGAGTCGCGAGCAGATGAGGCCTGCGGCGAGTATCAGGAAGAAATTGCCGCTGATGGTGGC
>CALZJL010000185.1 GCA_945787625.1 uncultured Prevotellaceae bacterium | reverse complement strand
CGAATATAAGTATTTTTTAATTAAAAAAGGCACATTTACTCCGTAAAAAGAGCCGTATATGCAGAAAATTCAGTACCTTTACGCGCAAATTTGACAAATACAAACATAAATACGCTATATGCTTAGAATTGCAGTACAGTCTAAAGGACGACTTTTCGAAGACACAATGGCCCTGCTCAGCGAGGCAGGCATCAAGGTAAGTTCCAGCAAACGCACCCTCCTCGTGCAAAGCAGCAACTTCCCCATCGAAGTACTCTACCTTCGCGATGACGACATACCACAGTGCGTAGCCACTGGAGTTGCCGACCTTGGCATTGTGGGACAAAATGAATACGAAGAGCGCGGCGAAGATGCTGACATCATACGCCCTCTTGGTTTCTCAAAGTGCCGTCTGTCCTTAGCCATTCCCAAAGCTGAAAAATATACGGGTCTTCAATGGTTTGAAAGCAAGAAGATAGCCACCTCCTACCCCAACATCCTGCGCAAGTTCATGCAAAAGAATCGCATAGCCGCAGACATTCACGTCATCACAGGCAGCGTCGAGATCAGTCCCGGCATCGGTCTGGCAGATGGCATCTTCGACATAGTCAGCAGCGGAAGCACCCTCGTCAGCAACAATCTCGCAGAGGTCGAAGTTGTCATGAAGAGCGAAGCCCTTCTCATCGGCAACAAGAATCTGACTGATGCCAAGCGCGAGATACTCGACGAGTTGCTTTTCCGTATCGAAGCCGTAAAAGCTGCCGAAGACAAGAAATACGTCATGATGAACGTCCCCACAGACAAGATCAGCGACATCGTGGCTGTGCTCCCAGGCACAAAGTCTCCCACCATCATGCCCCTTGCCACCGAAGGTTGGAGTAGCGTACACACCGTCATCGACGAAAAGACATTCTGGGACCGTATCTCACGCCTCAAAGAGTTGGGAGCACAAGGAATTTTGGTCATGCCTATCGAAAAAATGATACTATGAACATCATCATTAACCCAGACAAAGCCCAATACGCCACCTTGCTTGCTCGCCCACACCGCGATGCCTCCGACCTCAACAGCATCGTAGCCCAAGTCCTCGCCGACATACGTCAAAACGGAGATGAAGCCATACGTCGCTACGAATTGAAGTTCGACAAGGTGCAACTCGACGACCTTGCCGTAAGCCCTGCCGAGATGACCGAGGCTTCCGATTTGGTCACTCCGGAGCTCCGCAATGCCATACAACAGGCTCACGACAACATCGCACGATTCCATCAAGCCCAACAAATGTCTCCCATTCGCGTAGAGACTCAACCAGGAGTAGAATGTTGGCAACAAAGTGTAGCCATTGAGAAAGTCGGGCTCTATATCCCCGGAGGTACTGCCCCACTCTTCTCCACCGTCCTCATGCTTGCCACCCCTGCCAAGATAGCAGGCTGCGACGAAATCATCCTCTGCTCTCCTCCCAACCGTGAAGGCAAACTACACCCAGCCATACTCGTGGCAGCACAAATAGCAGGAGTGAGCCGAATCTACAAGGTCGGAGGAGTACAGGCCATTGGAGCTATGGCGTATGGCACGGAGAGCATACCTCGAGTCAGCAAGATATTCGGACCCGGCAACCAATTCGTCATGTGCGCCAAGCAGCAAGTATCCCTTGGCCAAGTCGCCATAGATATGCCTGCAGGCCCAAGCGAAGTGGCGATAGTGGCAGACGAGACCTGCAATCCCACCTTCGTAGCCGCCGACCTGCTCTCACAGGCCGAACACGGCGCTGACTCCCAGAGCATACTCTTCACCGACAGCACTCGGGTAGCCCAAGCCGTCAGTGCAGAGGTAGAACGCCAGCTTTCACTACTTCCCCGTAAGGAGATAGCAGCCCAAGCCATTGAGCACAGCAAGATTATCGTCTTGCGCGACATAGACGAAGCCTTTGACATCTGCAACGAATACGCCCCCGAGCATCTCATTCTTGCCATGGACGACGCCCTTTCCTATACCTCGCGCATCATCAATGCAGGAAGCGTCTTCCTCGGACACTACAGTTGCGAGAGCGCCGGCGACTATGCAAGCGGCACCAATCACACCCTCCCCACGAGCGGCTATGCCAAAGCCTATAGCGGAGTAAACCTCGATAGTTTCTGCCGTAAGATTACATTCCAGAATCTTACTGCCGAAGGAGTAAGAAGCATAGGTCACACCGTCGAGCTAATGGCACAGGCAGAAAGCCTCGACGCCCACAAGCAAGCCATGACCTACCGTATCGCAGCCCTCGCCAAATAACACCCATACCAACATACGACAGAGATGAAACCACTTCAACAACTCGTACGCCCCAACATCTGGGCTCTCAAGCCATATAGCTGTGCACGCGACGAATTCAAAGGTCGCGAAGCCCACGTCTACCTTGATGCCAACGAAAGCCCCTACCACAGTCCCCTCAACCGCTACCCAGACCCTCTGCAGGAAGAACTCAAGTCACGCATCTCGCCACTGAAGAATCTTCCCGTCGAAAACATATTCCTCGGCAACGGCAGCGACGAAGCCATCGACCTTATCTACCGCATCTTCTGCGAACCTGGAGTCGACAATGTCGTAGCCATCGAGCCTACTTACGGCATGTATAAAGTATGTGCAGACATCAACAATGTCGAGTATCGCCCCGTCCCACTCTCTCCCACCTACGCCATGTCAGCCAGCGACCTCCTTGCTGCCACAGACGAGCACACCAAAGTGATATGGATATGCAGCCCCAACAATCCCACGGGCAACGACATCGACCGCAACGAGATACAGCGCATACTCGCCGAGTTTCAAGGTATAGTAGTAATCGACGAAGCATATAGCGACTTCTCGCCACTCACCCCCCTGCGCCAATTTGTGACACGCCTGCCCAATATGATAGTACTCAACACCTTCTCCAAGGCATGGGCAAGCGCAGGCATACGCCTCGGCATGGCATTTGCTTCAAACACAATCATCGCGTTGTTCAACAAAGTCAAATACCCCTACAACGTCAGCAAGCCCACCCAGCAAGCCGCCATCGAGCTCCTCGACAACATGCTCAAAGTCGAACGCTGGATTGCCGACATACTCAGCGAACGCCAGCACATGCTACCCTGCCTTGCCGAGCTCCCCATAGTCAAGCAAGTCTACCCCAGCTCTGCAAACTTTATTTTAGTTAAAGTAACAGATGCAAACACCATATACAATTACCTTATCGACAAGGGAATAGTCACACGCAATCGCGACCAAGTCAAACTCTGCGAAAACTGTCTCCGCATCACCATAGGCACACGCGATGAAAACAGCGAGTTGCTCGGAGCGCTCCGCAGCTTCAGATAAACCACGACCATGAAAAGAATACTCTTCATCGACCGCGACGGCACCATACTCAAAGAGCCGGCAGACGAACAGATAGACTCATACGACAAGTTTGAGTTCCTGCCAGGAGCCATACGGGCACTCTCCTTTCTCTCACGCCACACCGACTACGAATTCGTACTCGTCAGCAACCAAGACGGACTCGGCAC
>CALZJL010000184.1 GCA_945787625.1 uncultured Prevotellaceae bacterium | reverse complement strand
TCCCATGTGCGGAACAGTCTGGTGAGTTCGAGGCAAGTCTGCCATGTGGCACCTTTGCCTTTTAGTAAGGGGGCGGTGAGTTGGCAAACGTGAGTATCCATGACAGCGTAGAGCGTAGACTGGTCGTGGTTCTTCCATAGACCGAGGTCTGGACAACCCTTGCGTATCATCCAGCGCAGATACATACAGATGCGCTTGCATGCGCTACGCCCAGGCATACCGAGACGTGCCGGGGCAAGCCATGTGGCAATGGTGGCGATGATCTCTTGGGTGTCCTGCCCGTAGAACATTGCCTCAAGGGTAGGTGTATCCCGCAGGGTGAGTGCCTGACGGATATTCTCGCATAGGCTTATGAAAGCCTGACGATTGAGAGTCCTGTATACGCAGCCGTTTTTAGCATCGTGGTAACTATGCATATAATCGCCGTTCAGTATGAATGCGGCAGGATGCCAGCTCATCTCGTCGCGCAACATATGGAGAGCTGCCCGGCGTATGGCCTTGCGGTTGCCCCATGAAATCATGGCAGTCATGAGAGCCCCGAGCTCAATGTCAAGTTGGTCAGAAGTGTGCCGACGTAGTTCATAGACTATGCCTATGGGGTCTATGCTGAGAAAATGCTCTATGTCGAAGGTCTTTTTGAGAGTGTCGTCGAGTCGTGCTTTTGTGATACACATTGAGATGTAGTTTGAATCAGTCAGTACAAAGGTAAGCTTTTTTCCGTCATCTCGTATGTGGATTTTGATTTTTTTATTTGTTTTTTTTATAGATTAAGCGTATATTTGCAGAAAATATCAGGTATTAGCGATATGAACAAGGTTATGCTTATAGGCAACGTCGGGGTTGACCCAGAGGTGAGGTACGTGGACAATGGTGTGGCTGTAGCACAGGTGCGTTTGGCAACATCGGAGCGTGGATATACTTTACAAAACGGAACTCAAGTACCCGAGCGTACGGAGTGGCATAATGTAGTATTGTGGCGGCAGCTGGCTGAGACGGTCGAGAAATATGTGCGCAAGGGCGACAAGCTTTACATCGAGGGCAAGATTCATACGCGCTCTTACGACGATCGCAGCGGACAGAAGCGTTATGTCGTAGAGATTTGGGCTGAGGCCATGGAGATGCTCTCTCCTCGTCCTGCTGCTGATACTCCAGCAGCCCCGAAGGGATAGATATTTTCACAATTTTGCAATAGTGCAGTGTATTCATACATTTTAGATGTCGTTTAGTTTAGATTTTTGGGAGTCGGTCGCAGACAATGTCGTTGTCGAGTGGCCCTCAGTTTTGGCGTGGGTATATCTGGCAGTAAGTGTGCTGCTGTTGTTGTGTAGTGGTTTGGCTTCAGCGAGCGAAATAGCATTCTTTAGCCTTAGCCCCAAGGATATGGAGGAGGTCGAGGAGTGTCGTAGAGGTAGTGATGCACGTATTCTCTCACTTAAAGCACAGAGTGACCGTTTGTTGGCTACCATACTTATTCTCAATAATTTAGTCAATGTAGCTATTATTATGTTGCTCAACTTTTTCTTTATGGACTGGCTCCATTTTGGAGAAGGGACAGAGTGGCTGGAGTTTGCTATCCTGACAGTATTGCTGACATTCCTTTTGTTGCTCTTCGGAGAGATTATCCCCAAGATATACAGTTCAAACAGAGCCTTAGGCTTTAGCCGGTTTTCAGCCCCGCTGATGCAGTTCTTTATGGTAGTGTTTTACCCTATCAGCTCAGTATTGATGCTCAGTAAGGCGTTTACAGACCGCATCGTGTCCCACGAGATAGAGCCGCTTACCGTAGATGACCTGGAGAAGGCTATCGAACTGACCGATCAGAAAGATATTGCCGAAGAGAGCGATATGCTGCAGGGTATCATACGTTTTGGTGGCGAGATGGCTCGAGAAGTCATGACCCCTCGCGTAGATATCGTCGACCTTGACCTGAAGACCACGTACCCAGAGGTCTTGAAGTGCATCGTAGAGAATAATTACAGTCGTATACCAGTCTTCAAGGACAGCGAGGACAACATCGTAGGTATTCTATACATCAAGGATTTGTTACCCCATCTGCAGAAGCCAGCCAATTTCCGCTGGCAGTCATTGATTCGTCCCCCTTATTTCGTACCCGAGACCAAGATGATTGACGATTTGCTGCGTGACTTCCAGCAAAACAAGGTACATATCGCCATAGTGGTCGACGAGTTTGGCGGCACGAGCGGTATTGTCACTATGGAGGACATCATCGAAGAGATAGTCGGTGAAATAGACGATGAGTATGACGACGAAGAGAAAAACTTCCAGCGACTCAACCAAAACACCTACATCTTCCAGGCCAAGACGCTAATGTCAGACTTCTGTAGGACGATGAAAATCGAGGACGACTATTTTCAGGAAGTAGAGGGCGATGCAGATACCCTGGCAGGCTTGCTACTTGAAATCAAGGGCGAGTTCCCCATGCTACATGAGCGTTTGACATTCAATGACTTCACATTTGAAGTAATGGAGATGGACGAGCGACGCATAGTCTCTATCAAGGTCATACGCAAAAAGGCTTGAGTAGCTCCAGCGTCTATTGCCGCAGAAACCCCTTGATAGTAGGGAGCATCTCTTGAGCTTTCCTGACACCTTGATCGTAGACTGATTTGACTTTCTTAGTATCCATTTCAAGACGACCTACACCAAGAGCCTGTTCGGGGTATATGAGCAAAGTGTCGCCTCTGTGCTCCGAAGCGAGAATGTAGTCAAGCTGAGCGTTGTACATCTCATGTCTGTTAGTAATCATCTGGGCTACCTTAGGATAGTGTGGTAGGGCAAGTCGCAGAAAAGTACCGAGGTGCGAGGGCTTCTTGCGAAATCCTACGGGTTGTGTAAGTATGACGAGATTGCGAGCATAGCCCTGTCGGTGCATAAATTCGAGCGGAATGCTGTCTGCAATCCCCCCATCGAGCAAAGTATGACCGCCGAGGTGCAAGGGTTGGGCAAATATCGGCATCGAAGCCGAGGCACGCATCCACTGCAGTCCTTCGCCCCGTGCGTCAGAGATTTCATGATAGAGAGCTTTGCCCTGTTCAATATCGGTCACCACAGCCCAAAATTTTATAGGATTGCTCTCGTAGGTGTCAAAGTCAAAAGGGTCGAGCTCATAAGGTAGACGATAGTATGAGAAGCGATTATTTACGAAATGCCCCGTAGTAAAGAGCGAGTAGTAACTCATATATTGGCGCAAACCAATGTATTTCATGTTGTAGCGTATGGCACGACCTCGCTGGCGGCTCTTGAAGTTAGATCCGAATAGTGCCCCTGCTGACACGCCTACCATACCATCGAAGTCGATACCAGCTTCGAGCAGTACGTCCAAAACACCGCTGGTAAACATACCCCTCATTCCTCCCCCCTCGAGTACGAGTCCTGTCTTTGCCTGTTTCATTTTGCTACTATAATGTGATTTTGTCTCGCCATGATTGTCAAGTACAAAAATACTGATTTTTTTCTGTATTGCCGAAGAATTCAGCAAAGTATTTTACGTGCAAATGGCAAAATCTGCCTTTGTT
>CALZJL010000183.1 GCA_945787625.1 uncultured Prevotellaceae bacterium | reverse complement strand
TCGTGTCAATTTGGGCTGATGAAATGCTGGGGGTGTTGGATTTATTTTTTATATTTGTGTGGCAATTTGACTATCATTATGGAAAAGAAGAAAAAGATTGTTTTCCTGACTGGGGCTGGGATTAGTGCTGAGAGTGGAATCAGCACTTTCCGCGACAGTGACGGGCTGTGGGAGAATCATAGGGTGGAGGACGTAGCGAGTATTGAGGGATGGTGGCGCAACCCTGAGTTGATGCTGGATTTCTACAACGAGCGCAGGAGGGGCTTGGGGCAGTGTGTGCCGAACTCGGCTCACAAGGCGATTGCCATGCTCGAAGAGTGGTACGATGTGGTGGTGGTGACTCAGAATGTGGATGACTTGCATGAACGTGGAGGGAGTTCGAATGTAATACACCTGCATGGCGAGTTGTGTAAGGTGTGCTCTTCGCTCGACAAGGAGTCTCATATCTGCTCCGTGCCTTATGATCATGCGGTCCGTATGGGCGACCTCGCTCCTGACGGAAGCCAGCTGCGTCCGTACATCGTGTGGTTTGGCGAGGCTGTGCCTATGATAGAGAGGGCTTTTGAGGAGGTGGCAAGTGCCGATATCTTTGTCGTGGTGGGCACATCACTGCAGGTGCAGCCTGCGGCAAGTCTGGTGACGGTATCGCGTGCGGAGCGTAACTTCATCATCGACCCCAACATACCGAAGATTGCTCTCGGCGATGCCGGGATTGAGGTCATACAGGCTAAGGCTACGGAGGGTATGCGTAGGCTTGTGGAGATTCTGAATACCGAAAATTAGGTATTGCCTGAGTGTGGGAATCGTCGTATCTTTGCAGATGTAACTGAATTATAGTCTGTCACAATGAAAAAAATGAAACTCTACGAGGCTAACGATAAGATGATTGACCTCATCGATGACAACTATGCCATGCTGCAGGAACTCAGTGCTTTTGGCATCAGGCTGGGGTTTGGAGACAAGACTGTCTGTCAGGTGTGCGAGGAGCAGGGGGTGGATACTCATACGTTTCTGACGGTGGTGAATTTTCTCATCAACGGGTTTGTGCCGAAACAGGGTGACGAGAATATATCGGTCAATACTCTGCTGGCGTATCTGCGTGCTTCGCACAAGTATCTGCTCGACTTCCAACTGCCTTGTGTGTCGGCCAAGCTTGAGGACGCTCTCGACTGCGGCGACAGGCTCGGCAGCCTGATATTGCGCCTGTATGACCGTTATGCGCACGATATCCGCCAGCACATGAAGTATGAAGAGAAGACACTTTTTCCTTACGTCGAGGCTCTGCTGCGTGGGGAGGAGACGAGCGACTATACTGTGGATATCTTTGCTAAGCACCATAATGATATCGCATGCAAACTGCAGGAGCTCAAGAATATCATCATCAAGTATCTGCCTCACGATCATCAGACGAACAACCAGTTGACGTCTACACTATATGACATCTATAGCAACGAGCAGTGGCTCACGGGACACAGCAACGTCGAGGAGCAGATCTTTGTGCCTGCCATACGACTGCAGGAGCAGAGGATTAAGACGGATAGGGTGAATGCCCGTATCAATAGTATGATAAAGAATGCTGAGTCGGGCGATTCTGTCTCGGAGCGCGAGAAGGAGATTATCGTCTGCCTGATACAGGGTATGAGCAACAAGGAGATTGCTGCAAAGCTGTTTATCTCGGTACATACGGTGATTACTCACCGACGCAATATTGCCCGTAAACTGCAGATTCATTCGCTTGCGGGTCTGACCATCTATGCTATTGCTAACGGACTGATTGACAAGAGTGCGTTCATCAGTTGAGGAGTTCATCAGCTGAGGATAGAGAAAAGGCTGGCACCGTCTCGTTGGGTGCCAGCCTTTTCTCTATCAGAGTGTCTTGCCGTAGGCTATCATCTTGAGGGCTGTGACTGCGCATTCGTCGCCCTTGTTGCCGAGGGCTCCGCCGCATCGGTCCAGGGCTTGCTGTAATGTGTCGCATGTGAGCAGGCCGTAGATGACGGGGGTTATGGCCTTGCGGTTGAGCTCCGAGAGTCCCTGGGTGGTGCCTTGGCAGATGTAGTCAAAGTGTGGCGTGTCTCCGCGAATGACGCACCCTATGGCTATGATGGCATCGAGGTCGCGGGATTTGAGCATCAATGAGGTGCCGTAGACCAGTTCAAAGCTGCCGGGTACTGTGCGGACGAGGATGTCTTCACTGGCTACGCCGTGCTTGACGAGGGTGTCGTACGCGCCTTGTAGGAGTGCGCCTGTAACTTCTTCATTCCACTCGCTTACGACGATGCCTATCTTGTAGCCCTTACCGTCGGGGACGGTGTCGGGATTGTAGCTGCTGAGATTGTGTAATGCGCTTGCCATAGGGGGGGGATGGTGGAGAGAGGGTTACTTGAGTCGCTCAATATACTTGTCTACCTCGTTGCCTTGCATGGTCTGGGGGTAGTCTTTCTTGATGGTCTCGTAGCATTCGAGGGCTACGTCGTTCTTACCCAATGTCTCATAGAGCTGGGCGGCTTGCATCAGGAAGATGGGCGAGAGTGAGTTGTTGTCTGCCTTGGCGGCTGCTTTCTTGAGCAGCTCTGCGCCTTTCTCGGTGTTGCCTGTCTCGACGTAGCAGTTGCCGAGGGCGGCAATGGCTGCGTTGCTGATCATCTCATCGCCGCAGCTGCTGTACTTCTCCAGCATCTTGACGGCTTCGTCGTACTTGCCTGTCTGGGCATAGCAGAGTCCTGCGTAGAGCTTGGCGAGGTTTGCGCTTGGTGTGCATGAGTACTCGTCGGCTATCTGAAGGAAGCCGGGCTTCTGGCCGTCTCCGTTGAGGGCTTTCTCAAATTCGCCGTTCTGAAACATCTGCTGTGCTGCTGCAATGGAGTCGGCGGCTTTCTCGACGCGGGGAATGTAGACATACTGGTAGGCGAGCAATGATGCTATCACTATGGCCAATACTGACCCGCATGCCCAGCCTAAGGCTTTCTTGTGCTTCTCGATAAAGGAAATGTTTGCCTTGACCGTCTCGTCAATCTCATTGACTGGAGTAGTAACGTGTTTTTTTGACATGTTTGATATAATGTATTTGTTATTGTTTCTTGCCAAATCGCACGCAAAGTTAGCAAAAAAGATTGAGATTCGAGAAATTTAGTCTCAATATTATTGTTCGGGCCAGGCTTTTTATGTAAATTTGCCGATGAAATTATGATACTACACCAACTTTGTATACTCAATTACAAGAATATTGTCGAGGCTGAACTGTCTTTCAGTCATGCGCTGAACTGTATCATCGGTGACAATGGCGAGGGCAAGACGAATCTGCTCGATGCTATACGGTTTCTTTCGCTATGCAAAAGCATCAGCGGGGCTCAGGATAGTATGTGTATCCACCATGGCGAGGATGCGTTTATGCTCAAGGGGCTGTATTATGATGACGAGGTGAGCTGCACGACGGAGGTACACTGTGCTCTGCGACGGGGTCAGAAAAAGATTCTAAAGCGTCAGGGCAAGCCTTACAAGCGGCTGGCTGAGCATATAGGGCAGATACCTATAGTCATGGTCAGCCCGTC
>CALZJL010000182.1 GCA_945787625.1 uncultured Prevotellaceae bacterium | reverse complement strand
AAAGTCTCGGGCGCAAGATGATAGTCTGGGACGAAGCCCTCTCGGAAAGTGAGCAAGACAGCAGTATCATAATCATGGTGTGGCGCAATCCCGAACTTGGCGAACGCGCAGCTCGGCTTGGACATCAGGTCATAATGTGTCCGAGCGCATGGTGCTATTTAGACAGCTATCAGGACGCCCCGGAAGGAGAGCCCGAGGCAATGGGAGGCTACCGTCCCCTGCAGAAAGTCTGGGAAATGGGAGAGACTCTGCCACACCATCAAGACAAACTCCTTGGCGTACAAGCTACCATATTTACAGAATACGTTCCCAACCCTCAGCTCTTACAATACCAACTATGGCCACGAGCTCTTGCTATAAGCGAGATTGGCCATAGACGAAGACGCCCATACGAAGAGTTTCGCATTTGGGCACTACACATAGCAGACAGTCTGCGACGCCAAGGTATCAACGCCTTTGATCTGCGACAAGAGAAAGGCCAGCGCAAGGAGTACTATACCAAAGCTCACCATAAAGCCTACCAAAGCAAAGTCACGTACAACAAACCCTGCCGATACAGCAATGCGTACAGTGCCGGGGGCGACACAGCATTGGTCGACGGAAACCAAGGGTCGTGGAACAACAACGACGGGAGGTGGCAAGGATTCTGCTGCGACCTCGACATCACCATCGACCTCGGCAGCGAACGGCAGGTCAGTAGCGTCGCCATACCATTCATGCAAATCTTAGGCCCCGAGATATACCTACCAGCGCAAGTGACAATCAATGGTGAGCTATGCCAAGGAGAAATCAAAGATGCCCCATTCTGCATCACCACCTATACCTTAGACAAACCACTCAAAACCCGCACCCTACATATCAAAGCACAACGCTCTCCGCGCCGAGGTTGGCTATTTGTCGACGAGGTGGTGGTAAGATAGGACTCTACCAACATTTTCGGGGCTATAGGCAGTACTCCTTCAAGATTTTTCAAAACCTGCATTTATACGAAAAAGCACGAAAAAGCAGCGTTTTGAGCCCCTTTCTCCTATGTTTCCCTTAGCATTCCCTTACTATCCTGTTCGGTTTGCGTTCATTTCGTACAGGATGCTAAGGGAAAACCGCTGTTTTCACACAGTTCTGCATTGGAAAACGCAAAAATGCGAGTAAAGATTATTGAACTGTAACGAAAGAGTGATATCGTCCAACATCTATCAGCTGTTTAACGAGTATTAAACGACCATTAAAAGCTTACTCCTCCTTTTTGGCTACAGAAACGACGAAACCATCATACAGCTCTGTCTTGATACACATACCAGCAGTATTCTGCGGCAAAAGTATATCGCGCAAATTGTCGGTAATGCCTGTACCGAGAAGTTTGCAAACAGCCTCCTTGCGAGTCCAGAGCTCCGTGAAAGCAAGGTCGGGGTCGGGACGGGAGAGAATGCTATCCAATTCCGACGCGTTCATGCAATAGCGAGCAAGGCTTTCCTTAAACCGCCCGCACACCTCAACATCGACTCCGACGGGGCAAGAGTCAATCACGCAGGCCGCAGCAAGGCTGCAATGCGAGATATTGAAATACACATCAGGCAGTTCGGGCAGAGACGGCTTGCCGTGAGCGTCAATAGCAAAGACAGGCATAAAGTCTATACCATACTCCCGGGCAAGCCCCTCGCAGAGCAGGAGGTACGAAGCAGTACACTCCACCTGCATACGGAAAGGTTTGTATGACAAGGCCTTCTCCCTACGCCACTGAGGCAGCCGCGCCATGTCGCGAGCCAGATCTTCAGGCGAGACCGAGTCAAGACCAGATTTTACATACAGCATATCACGACGGAGTTATTCATTGGGAGTCTTGCTCTTGATGTGCCTTATCTCCCACCATAGCATACCCATGGCAAATACGAAACTGATAGCATCAGCTACGGGAATGCTGAGCCACACTCCGTCGAGCATGAAGTAGCGCGGCAAGATATGGAGCAAGGGGATAAGGAACAGCATCTGACGACTCAGGCTCAAGAAGATGCTTTTTCCAGCATGACCGATAGACTGGAAGAAATTACCTATCACCATCTGTACGCCTACCAATGGGAACACGCTGACACAGAGGCGGAAGCCACGTGTGGCAAGCGAGGTAATATGGTCGTTCGAGGTGAAGATGTGGGTGAGAGCCTCGGGTATGAGCTCGCCTACGGCAAACCCCACAATGGTAACTATGGTAGCCCCAATCATCGTATAACGTAAGGTCTGCCACACGCGGTGGTTTTGTCTTGCGCCCCAATTGTAGCCCACGATAGGCTGCATGCCCTGGTTGAGCCCCATGACAACCATGAGAAAAAGGAAGATTACGCTGTTGACTATGCCATAGGCTCCAAGGGCAAAATCGCCACCGTAGTCACGCATGCCCCGATTGATGAAAAGCACTACGAGACAGGCACAGAAGTTCATCAAAAAGGGAGAAAGCCCGATGGCAAGCGTCTGTCTGACGATAGTCAGATTCAAGCGATAGATACCTCTCTGCAGATGTACTATCTCATGCTGGCGCGCAAACAGCCAGAACTCCCACGCCAGCGATACGCTCTGGGCTATGATTGTGGCGATGGCAGCCCCTCTGATACCCATGTCCATCTGCCAGATGAAGACGGGGTCAAGAATGGCATTGAGCACCACGGTCAGTATAGTACAGCGCATGGCATACCGAGGGTGTCCGGCAGCTCTCAATACGGCGTTAAGGCCGAAATAGCTGTGGCTTATCACATTGCCGAGCAGTATAACCTCCATATAGTCACGGGCGAACGGTATCGTCTGTCGCGACGCTCCAAAGAGGTAGAGTATGGGGTCGAGATAAGCCCAGCAGACCAAAGTGAAAAGTATGCCAAGGATAAGATTGAGAGTGACAACGTTGCCCAAGACGAGATTGGCAGTCTTGTAGTCTTTCTGCCCCAGACGCACGCTGATGAGGGTGCTCGCACCGACCCCAACCATCGCTCCGAAAGCCGCAGACATGTTCAAAAAGGGGAAGGTAGTGGCAAGCCCCGAGATAGCCATGGGTCCCACACATTGTCCTATGAAAATACGGTCTATATTGCTATACAGAGAAGATGCCGTCATCGCAATGATGGCAGGCATGGCATACTGTACGAGCAGTCCCCCCACAGATTTTGTCCCCAGCTCGGTAGGTGCGCGTTGAGCTTTACTGTTCATATAAGATAAAAGACTACAGGGACGAGCAAAGACGGGAGCAGATTGACAGTCTTACAATCTTTGATACCCAGTATACCCAGACCCGAAGAGATAATCAGTACTCCGCCGACGATGCTCAGCTCCACCCTCATAGGCTCAGGCATAGCCTCACCGAAATAGTATGCGATGGCGTAGAACATGCCCTGCCAGCATAAAAGAACCGGAGCGGCCAGAAGCATAATCCAGCCAAACGAGGCTGCCAGCACTGCCGACGTGACAAGGTCGAGCGTAGCATTGGTGTAGAGAAAAGTATTGGCACTCTCCCCGAGCACCCACCCATGCGAGGGGGACAAGGCAGAAAGCACGGGACCCACTATCGAAAACGTACC
>CALZJL010000181.1 GCA_945787625.1 uncultured Prevotellaceae bacterium | reverse complement strand
TCACACGTAAATGCCAGCGAAGGACGCTCATATTTAGTTCCACACCTCCCCATAGCCCCTCTGACAATAAACATAGGTCTATCATGGAACTTTTTCAATTAAAGTTACAAGGTTACATAGTTATATGATTTATGCCAAGTGATATTCGACAAAAACTCCATAAAACTTTTAACTTAAAGACAGTAGTACAATACCCTCAAAACCTCAAAACCTAAATTATAACCTCATAACCTTAAAACCTCATAACCTTATAACCTAAAAAAATGAATCAGATTAACTGGGGATTCATAGGCTGTGGCGAAGTCACCGAGCGCAAGAGCGGACCAGCATTCTCGCTCATCGAAGGCAGCCATATCACAGCCGTCATGTCGCGCAGTTCCGACAAGGCACGTTCCTATGCCGAGCGTCACAACGTACCCAAGTGGTACACCGACGCCCAATCCCTCATCAACGACCCCACAGTCAACGCAGTCTACATAGCCACCCCACCCTCATCGCACGCCACCTACGCCATAATGGCCATGAAAGCAGGCAAGCCCGTCTACGTCGAAAAGCCACTCGCAGCCTCATACATAGACTGCCAGCGCGTCATACGCATCAGTCGTCAGACCGGAGTGCCCTGTTTCGTAGCATATTACCGCCGCTCCCTCCCCTATTTTCAGAAAATCAAAGAGCTCGTAGAAAGTCAGGTCATAGGCAAAGTCCTCAACGTCCAGATACGCTTCTCCGTACCACCCCGCGATCTCGACTACAACAAGACCAACCTCCCATGGCGAGTACAGCGCGACATCGCAGGAGGCGGCTACTTCTACGACCTCGCCCCACACCAGCTCGACCTGCTGCAAGAACTCTTCGGTCCCATAGTCCACGTATCAGGATACAGCTCCAACCGTGGCGGCCTATACCAAAGCGAAGATACAGTAAGCGCAGCCTTCTCATTCAACGACGGAATGCCAGGTAGTGGCAGTTGGTGCTTCGTCGGACACGAAAGCGCACGTACCGACCGCATCGAACTCATTGGAGAAAAAGGCCAGATTTGCTTCTCCGTCTTCACATACGAACCCATAGCCCTCCACACCTCCGAAGGACGCAAGGAAATCACCATTCCCAATCCACCACACGTCCAAATGCCCCTGATAAGCGAAGTCGTCAGACACCTGCAAGGACGCGGAGTCTGCACCTGTGATTGCGTCTCAGCCACCTCAGTCAACTGGGTCATGGACAGGATACTCGGCAAGCTCTAAGCCACGCCGTCAACAGCAACGCTCGCTCAACTCCAGCCAGCGCATCTCCTTCTCGTCAAGCTCAGCCGCCAGCACAGGCAGACGCTTAGAAAGCTCCGTAATCTCCTCTACAGAAATAGAACCAGACGACAGAGCCTCCTCTATACGCCCCTTCTCAGCAGTAAGAGACTCTATCTCCTTATCAAGATTTTCAAACTCGACACGCTCCTTATAAGTAAGCCGTGGTTTCTGCTCCCCCAGACGCGGTTTAGAGTTTTTCCCCACACGGACAGCATCATCAACAGCCACTTTCTTGCCCTCAGACTCACACTTCCCAGCCTTAGCCGCCATACGATACTGAGTATAATTGCCCGGATAGTCATCGACATACCCATCACCCTTGAATACAAGCAAGTGATCCACCACCTTATCCATAAAATAGCGGTCATGACTCACAATGATGACACAGCCACGAAAATCCAGCAAGTACTGCTCCAACACCTGTAGAGTAATGATATCCATATCATTAGTAGGCTCGTCCAGGATAAGGAAATTAGGATTCTGCATCAACACAATACACAGCTGCAGACGGCGTCGCTCACCCCCCGACAACTTGCTTATATAGTTCTGCTGCTGAAGAGGCGTAAACATAAAGTGCTGCAAGAACTGCATCGCACTCAGATGACGTCCTCCCCCCAAATCCACATATTCAGCCACCCTCTGTACAGCATCAATCACCCTCATACCATCATCGACCTTAATCGAATCCTGACTGAAATAACCGAACCTCACCGTCTGGCCAATCACAAACTGACCGCTATCAGGCTTGACAAGCCCAAGCAACAATTTCAGGAAAGTACTCTTGCCCGTACCATTGTTGCCAATGATACCCATCTTCTCATAGCGAGAGAAAGTATAGCAGAAATCCTTGAGAATGACCAGCGGTTCCCTACCCTCACGCTCGAAAGCCTTGCAGACATATTCAGCCTCAAATATCTTGCTCCCTATATAAGAATTGTTGAGACTCAGGCGCAACTTATCATCATCCACCCTCTGTTTAGCCCTCCTCTCAATATCATAGAAAGCCTCCTCACGGTATCTCGCCTTGTGCGAACGAGCCTGAGGAGTAGAACGCATCCATTCGAGCTCCGTACGATACAGATTGTTGGCACGCGCTATCTCCGCACGCAAATTGTCAATACGCTCCTGCCTCTTCTCCAGATAGTAAGCATAGTTTCCACGATAAGAATACAGAGTCATATTGTCCATCTCCACAATCAGGTTACACACCCTATCGAGGAAATACCTATCATGAGTCACCATCAGCAAAGTCATACACCTACGCGACAGATATCCCTCAAGCCACTCAATCATATCGAGGTCGAGATGGTTAGTCGGCTCGTCCAGAATAAGCAAATCAGGATTCTGTATGAGCACATTCGCCAGAGCCACCCTCTTGAGCTGCCCACCCGACAAAACCGAAAGTCTCCTCCCCGTATCATGTATATCCAGCTTGCCCAAAATCTGTTTGCTCCTCACCTCCAGATCCAGAGCCTCCTCCGAATCATCATTATCCACCTGCGCATGCCAAAAACACGCCTCCATTACAGTCATATCCATCGGGAATACCGGCATTTGAGGCAAATACCCCACACGCAGCCCATTACGCAGTATTACCTCCCCACCATCAGCACTATCCCTTCCCGTCAGGATATTAAGCAACGTAGACTTTCCAGTCCCATTTTGAGCAATCAGCCCCACCCTCTGCCCCTCAGCAATCGAGAAGCAGACATTCTCAAACAAAGTCTTGTCGCCAACCCTACGCGTCAGACCATTAGCCTGCAAAAATACGTTAGAACCCATATCTTTACGAAAACAAGTATAATTTTTCTGCAAAATTAATACACTTTCGCAATAAAAGAAGCAACAACAACAATATTTTTGATAAAAAAGTTGTATCTTTGCAAAGTAAAAGACACACGAAGTGTCATTTTATTTATAAGAAAGAAAGATTTTTCCAATATATATATGCATACAAAGAGTCAATTAGAGTCCATGAGCATGGACGAATTGCAAGAATTGGCCAACAGAATCGGAGCAGAGATGAGTCAGGACAAACTCGAACTGATCTATAATATCATAGACAAGGAGAGCGAAATCGGATCTATCACACAACCCGACGAAGAAGCCAAGCCCAAGAAGCGTGGGCGCAAGTCAAAAGCCGAGAAAGAAGCCGAAGCAGCAGCCGAAGCAGCCAGCGAGACAGAAGTCTCACAACAAGCAGAAGCCAAGCCCAAGAAGCGTGGGCGCAAGTCAAAAGCCGAGAAAGAAGCCGAA
>CALZJL010000180.1 GCA_945787625.1 uncultured Prevotellaceae bacterium | reverse complement strand
GATACCATTCAAAATATATACAAAATCTCAACCAAATTATACAATATGCAATGATTGGCTCTTGACCTCAAAACCGAAAAAATATTCTTTTGTTACCTGGCCGTCGGGCTCAGAGAGTTAGTTCTGGTGCTCGGGGCGTAGCAGGTCGTTGACTGTCTTGACTGGGTTGAACGTGGCGAGGGGAACTTCGACCATGATGGTGTTCCAGTCTGACATGGCGCCGTTCCACAATCCTGGCAGTTCGAGGGCTTTGAGCTCGCGGCCGCCTTTTGACTTGAACGAGATGAAACCTGTGGCTGGGTCTACATACTTGGGGAGGTCGAACTTCTCGCCCTTGTAGTTGCGCACACCACACACGAGGTCAACGGGGTTGAAGTGTGTGCCCTCGGTGAACATCTTCATGTAGTCGGGGTTGTTGGTGTCTATCTGTGAGGATTCGAGTATCTGCATGCTGACGCTGCCGTCGGGGTTGTATGCGCGGAAGGGGCCTCCTCCTGGCTCTCCGACGTTCTTGACTACGCCGCAGACGCGTATGGGGCGGTTGAGCTTCTTGCGGAGGAAGCATACGAGCTCTGCGTCTTCCATGTGTTTGATGTCGGCATGGTCGGTGCCGAGGGTGTGGCGCAGGAAGCGTATCATGTTTTCGATGTCGTCGTGGTTGTAGTCGCCGCTGTCGAGGAGGTTGAGGTAGGCGAAGGTCTGGAGCTGTGCGTCGATGAGCACTCCGGCTATGACTTGCTTCCATGT
The DNA here is from genome assembly GCA_945787625.1 of uncultured Prevotellaceae bacterium. The sequence goes on along the minus strand of CALZJL010000180.1, from coordinate 2,814 downwards.
GGTGGTATCGTCCTTGCGGCTGTCGGGCACGACGTTGTCGATGTTTTTGATGAAGACGACTTCGCTGTCGAGGTCGTTGAGGTTTTGTATCAGCGCACCGTGACCTCCGGGACGGAAGAGGAGACTGCCGTCGTCGTTGCGGAAGGGGGTATTGTCCATATTGGCTGCGACGGTGTCGGTAGATGGTTTCTGCTCGGAGAAGGTGACGTGGTACTTGATGCCGTACTTCTGTTCGTACTCGGGGAGCTTGTCGGCTACGAGCTGCTCGAAGAGGGCGCGGTGCTCGGTGCTGACGGTAAAGTGTACGTCGGCTTCGCCTTGTGAAGATGCGTAGAGGGCTGCCTCTACGAGGTGCTCTTCGAGTGGGGTGCGTACGCTGTCTTCGTAGGTATGGAACTGTAGCAGGCCTTTGGGCAGCTGTCCGTAGTTGAGGCCGTCGGCGTCGAGCATGGCGGCGGCTACGGCTTTGTAGTTGCCCTCCTCGATGAGGGTGGCGATGTCTTTGCCCTCCGTCACTACGCAGGCGTCGTCGAGAGCCTGATAGAATGCGAAGTCGGTCAGACGCTCGAAGAACTTCTTTTCAAAGTCGGTGGTGGGCACGTCGTAGTCTGCGCTGACGAACTCAAACATGGCTTTAAACATTCGGCTGGCGGCTCCGCTGGCTGGCACGAACTTGGTTATCTTGTGCCCTTCCATCTTGTATTGGTTCCATACGTTGATGTAGCGTTGCTGCTCGGCCTCGTCGGGGGCGAGGATGCCGTTTTGAATGCTGGCTGCGGCTTCGAGCTTGAGGAATGGGAACCCTGTCTCGAAACTGTGGAGCTGGGCGTTGAGTTCCTCTTGGGTGATACCCTTTTTGGCAAGCTGTAGTTTGTCTTGTTCTGTTAGCATAATTATTGGTGATTAGGTTTGTCTGTGCCAACAAAGTTATAAATTTTATACTATAGATACAAGTTTTTAGACAAAAAAGTCGTAACTTTGTAGTGTCATAATCTAAGGAATTGTTTAGCCGTCTTTGACTATGTTGAATTTGTGTGCGAAATTCGGGCTTGAGGACAGGGAGATCCTGTCGCTCGCCACTGAGATTCTTGCGACTGAGATCGATGATGCTGCCGATGTGATGGCGGGCTTTGACGATGAGGGGAGCTCTCTGTATGCGGCGGTGCTGAAGGTGGAGGACCTCAAGGGCAAGATTGCCAACATCGAGGAGCCTAACCTGCGTGCTCTCATCATGTCTGAGATCAAGGACATGAAGATTGTGATGGCTTTCATCGCGTTTCACATCGCGCTGATGCGACAGCTGCGCGACATTGCTCCGACTGAGGCTAAGATGGCGGAGAGCCGCGAGGCTGGCTGTCTGTGGGCTCAGATAGCTCACCAGTTGGGTCTGTACAACCTGAAGCGCGAGCTCGAGGATCTCAGCTTGAAGTATCTCGAACACGATGCTTACTATCATATCAAGGAGAAACTCAACGAGACCAAGGAGAGCCGCGAGCGTTATATCAAGGCTTTCATCGGGCCTGTCGAGAAGAGGCTCATGGAGGCAGGGTTGCGTTTCCACATGAAGGGGCGCACGAAGAGCATTCACTCCATCTGGCAGAAGATGAAGAAGCAGCACGTCGGGGTGGACGGGGTCTATGACCTCTTTGCGATTCGTATCATACTCAACTCTGTGCGCCAGCGCGAGAAGCAGGATTGCTGGCAGGTGTTCTCGATCATCACGGATATGTATCAGAGCAATCCTAAGAGAATGCGTGACTGGCTGAGTGTGCCTAAGGAGAACGGCTACGAGTCGCTGCATATCACGGTGCTCGGTCCTGAAGACAAATGGGTGGAGGTGCAGATTCGTACGGAGCGTATGGACGACATCGCTGAGCATGGTCTGGCGGCACACTGGCGCTATAAGGGGGTCAAGGAGGCTTCGGACGACGGCATCTTTGTCTTCACGCCCAAGGGTGATCTCCACAAGTTGCAGGCTGGCAGTACGGTGCTCGACTTTGCTTATCACATACATAGCGGTCTGGGCAATCGCTGCACGGGCGGGCGCATCGGTGGCAAGGCGGTGAGCATCAAGCAGGTCTTGCAGAGCGGTGACCAGGTGGAGATTATGACGTCGGCCAGTCAGACGCCCAAGCAGGACTGGCTCAACATCGCTACGAGTGCTAAGGCGAAGTCTAAGATTCGCCAGTGTCTGAAGGAGATTCAGTTCAAGGAGGCTCTGATGGCAAAGGAGGTGCTCGAGCGCAAGATGAAGAACCGCAAGCTGGAGTTTGACGAGCCTGTGCTGATGCAGACCATCACGCGCAACGGTTATCGCATAGTGACGGACTTCTATGCTGCTATCGCGAGCGGCGAGATGGACATCAACCGTTTCCTTGAGGAATATGCCGAGAGGTATGCGCAGGCTTTCCCTCTGTCGGTCAAGAAGGGCGATGCCAAGCTCAAGGCGGAGACTAAGACGAGTGCGAGCGATTTTGTCCTGACCGACAAGGCTGCGGCTTCTGACCACTACAGCGACGATGTGCTGGTGATAGACCGTACGCTCAAGGGGATAGAGTTCCAGATGGCAAAGTGTTGCCAGCCTGTGTATGGCGACGAGGTCTTCGGCTTCGTGACGAGCGGCGGCGGCATCAAGATTCACCGTACGGACTGTCCGAACGCTCCTCAGCTACGCGACCGTTTCTCGTATCGCATAGTGCGTGCCGAATGGGCTGGCAAGGGTGGTCAGCAGTATCCCATCACGCTCAAGATTGTGGGCAATGATGACCTCGGCATAGTCAACAACATCACGAGCATCATCACGAAGGAGGAGAA
>CALZJL010000179.1 GCA_945787625.1 uncultured Prevotellaceae bacterium | reverse complement strand
TTGTATTGTTATCCGGTCGATTTCGGTTGTTTTACAAGTACAACCAACCAAACAACAAATAAACTAAACAACACTCCCCGGAGGGGGGCCTCTCTTCGAGTTTTGACTTTTGACCTTTTAGACCTTTTAGACATAGTCGAATCGTAATGCTCAAACTCACTCAAATCAAGCCTTCGCATAGCAAGCATTCTTGTTCATAGTCCTAGCCTTGCGGACAAGACCAGCTTTAATTAGCCTTAATATAACCATATACCGGCTGTCCGAAAAAATGTGTACTTTTGCCCAAAAAGGGCTGACACCTAACACTGGTATCAGCCCTAATTTAATCTCAATGTGGAATGTTTAGCGGACAGTAATAGAAAAATTTACGACTTGATGTATGCCGTGTGCATCTTGACAAGAGAGTTGTAGAACTCATCAAAATCAGACGTACGCGTGGTACTGTATGTCAACTCATCGTCAGGATCAAGACTCTGATACGGGAAGAGCGTAGGATAGTTGCCGTAAGCATAGATAATCTTTGCCAAAACGCTATTACTATGCGAAATGACCTCAAGAGTGCTGTACGACGCCACGTTGCGGAAATTAGCTATCTGAGCATACAACAGACGCTCCTGGTCGAAGATAGGAATCTCATCGCTTGCAGAGTCCCAAACGGCATGCATATAGATGATACTGTCGCGCATAGCAACGCAGACCCTCACTACAACATCACGCAGAGTGACAGCAGGATTAGAGCAATCCTTGCCATTGTCGTCAAGGTCCATCATATAGCATGAGAAGAAGATCTTGCCATTGCCGTTCTGAATGTCACGCTCCGAGATGCGAGCCTGACGCAAAGCCTCCCTAACGAAATCACCCTTCTCGATAATTGACGTATCGTTAGGACCGGCAAACAGCGAACAGAACACCTTGTAGTCAGAAATGGAAGGACGCTGTCTGAAAGCATTTTGGTCGCTTTCGTACTGTTGCATATTACGCGTGTTGAGAGCGTCAATCTCCTTTCGCTCGCGAGCCCTGCTCCAAATGCGAGCGATGGTGGCTATAAGCCAGTATAACAGCGGTAACAGCCACAAAGCGAGTCCGGCATAGCCTCTCCAACCCTTTTTGATACCAAAGTATTTAGGCTGCTCGGGCAGTTCGGCAAGTTCCTCCTCACTGATAGTGGGCAGGAAGTAGTGATTCTCTTCGAGAGTGTCCTCATAGTGATAGAACAGGCGAGTCATCTGTGCATCCTTAGCAGAGTCACACTCATAGGCAGCCTGAGCACGTTCATAAGCCTCAGCAATTTCCTTTCTGGAAAGTTTTTTCGTGTCGAGCTGTGAGATTCGTTCCTCTACCGTATCCACGTGAGAAGGATATGAGCCCGTCCAGTCGAGCACTCCAGCAATAAATCCACAGATGAGCCATACGACAAAAGCCAAGGCAGCCTTCCATATCGAAGTGAAGATAGGACCAATATATCCAGGCTTATCCACCCTCTGCGGTTTTTGAGGCTCGTGGATATGACTAAAGAAATTCCTGCGCACCTCCTCGCTTTCGAGACTCTTGATACGCTCAGCAGAAGTGCCATTGTCGTCGTCGCGAGGGTTCTGGCAAAAATCCTCATAGCTGTCCATCATACTGTCGAGCAGAGGCGAACCATTGTTCTCGCCCGAATTGTCCGACACGTTTGAAAGCTTGTTGATGAGAAACTGAGTTTTCTCGTCGGTAATGAGCACATGCTGCTCAATCTCATGCAGTTCGTCTTCCTCCTGCGCAGTGACGCGTGCCTGCTTCATGAGTTCGGCAGGCGAAAGCTTGTCCGTGTCGACATTGATACCCATGCTCGACATACCCTGACGCAGAATCATCTGAAGTATTAGATACTTGCGCTTGGGCTGCATCTGAACGGCCGTATGCAGCCACTCCTCGATGCGCCCCATTTCAGCCTTGCTGAGGTTCATCACCGAGCGATGATGAAACATAGACAGAGCCGTATAGTAGTAGACATCGGGGTTGGAAGGCGTCAGTTGAACAGCCTTGACGAAATGCTCGTCGGCAAGCTCATAGTTGTGCAGACCGAGGTATGTGAGTCCCATGGCAAACTGAGCGTTCGAGTCCTTAGGACACGCCTCGACCTGCTCCTGAAATTGTGCACGGTACTCCGCAGCCTCAGCAGCACTGAAGCGAAGCGGATTGACAATGGTAGGTTGAAGACTATGCTTAGTGTGACACTTGCCACATTCGGTGACTCCAGGAGCCAAAATCTTGCCGCAAGTCTGACACTGGTTGATACTGAGTTGTGCCATTATTTCTTGTTATTAAGTTTTTCCTGAACCATAGCATTAGCCTTTTGCGCCGCAGCCGATGTCACGGCAGCCACCTTAGACCAGTCGTGGTCGCGCTTTATAGCAATGATAGTCACATAGCTCATTATCAAGACAGAAGTGACAGCGAAAATGACAAGTCCAATAAACATCAGAACCAACTTGATCGCGATGATAGCAATGTTTGCCGTATTGCCCTCAGTCTCCTTGTGTCCGTCGCTATACGTCACCTCATAGTCAGGCAGTAGGCTCATGGCAAGACCCGTGCCGAGGAAGAAGCCCGCAATCGAGAAAGCCACAGTCTGTATGCCTCCGAGAACCTTAGCCTCTGTACGGTGGCGTGTGATGTTGTAGCCGTACTGATGCGTATAGTAGATATAGGCAGGAATGAGAATGATGACATAGATGTAGAGCAGATACATCCACGTAGCATGGCTGCTGGCATCGTCAGACGAAGCCTGCATCTCGCTTATGACCATCTTTTTGAAATCCCCAAACTTCATATCGTTGATTTCATGATACTGCTTTGTATACTTCTCGATATTAGCTTTGTTGTTTTCAAGAAATTTCTGATACGTCGCTCTACGTTTCGTGTCGGTGCACGTATCCAACTGTGCCTGATAATCGGCAACGTATTTCTCAGACGAAGAAATCTTGTTCTTGACTCTGGCAAGACGTGCATTCTTATTAGCATTGGCTGAGTTAAGAGGCAATGGAGCAACGTATTGGTCAGAACAAGCCTCGTAAGCAATGGTGGTGTCCTGCTCAGTCCATGCCTCCACCTTGCTCAGTTCGGCAGCACGCTCCTTAGCTTCGCTTTTGGCATCGTCCTGCAGGTACATCATTCCGAAGATAGAGAGAATACAGCCCAGTATGAGCGACCACTTGAAATTCCAGTGCTTCTTGCGCGACCACTCCACGATGTCGCGCAGCTCGCAGAGACGCTCGTTGAAGAAGCTGTCGTTCTTGTCAACAGCAGCACGCTCCGCCTGGTTGAGCAAGTCGTCCATCTCGTCACACTCAGCCTTGGTGCAAGGATAGATGTTGTCAATGAGACACTCGTTGCCATTGCGGTCGCGCTCGGTTATGTGGCTGCTGGTGTGCATGGCAGCGTCGAGGAGCGAATAAGCTTCGGCATTGACTTGATTCTGAGTCGTGGCTTCGCGCAAGTCTTCTTCGGTAAAAGAGACATAGCCCTTCTCGTGGGTGCGCTGGTTCTTGTTGATACGATCTTTTAGTGACATATTTTTTTGAGGTTTT
>CALZJL010000178.1 GCA_945787625.1 uncultured Prevotellaceae bacterium | reverse complement strand
TATTTCCACGGCATCATAGGTCTGAGCCGTTCTGTTGACCCCGAATCAGGACGTTTCTGCTACGACGTGGATTTCACCCTGTGGAACAACATCATCGGCAATATCGACGACAGATACATCATCGGCATCGAAGCCACAGGTCAGGCAGGCCAGCGCATCGACATGTACTGCAACTCAGCCTCAGCCTTCACCCAGTTTACCAACTACTCCAACTATCTGAAAGGAGTCGCACCAGGCTTCAGCAGCGGAACAGCCGACGGTTCGATCAGCAGCATGGCCTGCGGAAAGAACACCATCGTAGTAGGAGCATACAATACGAAGAACTACTACGTAGTCCCCAATGTCAACAACGAAGATGCAATCTATGGCTATGACAACCTCACCATAGGCGACATGTCATACTTCACCAGCTACGGCACTCTCTCCGACGGCACCACACGCCCACACATCTGCGCTCCAGGCGCGCTCATCGTCTCAAGCAACAACCGCTACTACGAGACCTATCCCAACGAGATAGCCGCCACCACCGACGGTCAACGTCCATACACATGGGTAGCAATGCAAGGCACTTCGCAGGCAGCCCCCCATGTGGCCGGAGCCATAGCCCTATGGCTTGAAGCCGACCCCACACTCACAGTGAGCGAATGCAAAGACATCATCGCACGCACGGCCGTACGCGACAACTATGTCAACAACGGCATAGCGACACAATGGGGAGCAGGCAAATTCAATGCCTACGAAGGTCTCAAAGAAGTACTACGCACATCAACCGGCATCAAAGGCACCGAGGCCGACAAGTCACGCCTCATGCTCACCTCCACAGGCCGCGGCAGCTACGAAATCTTCATAGCCGGAGCCAAGAGCATAGACGTAACCGTCTACAAAGCCGACGGTCAGCGCGTGTACCAATCCAACACAGACGGCGACCAAGCCCAGCTCAACCTCACACAGCTCCCCAAAGGAGTATATATAGTAAATGCAAACAAGAAATACTCACAAAAAATAATCATCAACTGATATGAGAAAGACACTATTATCCCTGCTGATGACCCTGCTCACCCCCTTCGCGCTCACAGCCCAAGACGAGCAGCCTATCATCACCCTCCGCTCTTCGACCCCATCGTTCACGATAACGATAGGAGGATACAGCAAAGACTACATCGACGTCGATGCAGGCAAAGGACAGGAAGAAAAAGAGATTGAAGCCACAGCGGTAGACTCCGAGACAGGCGAACTCACCGGCTCCTTACTCACATTCAGCCCCACCAACGGAGAAGTAAAAATCTACGGCAACGCCGACAATATCAGCTATCTCAATCTCAACGGCTGCTACCTCACCCACGTAGACATCAGCGCGCTCAAGAACCTCTCATTCCTCTACATCAACAACAACGAGGAACTCGACGGGCTCGACCTGACAAACAACAAGGAGCTACGCTACCTCGAAGCCGTAGACTGCCCCATGACCAACGGCTTCATCATCGGCGAGAAGCCCGAGCTGCAGGTAATGATGATAGCCCAGACAGGCAACTTCCGCGACTTCAATACAGCCAATTATCCCAAGCTCAAGACCCTCTCATGCTGGGGCAATCCAGAGATTACCAGCATCGACGCTGCAAAATGTCCTGACCTCATACAGCTGAGCTGCGACGGCACAAACATCACCACCCTCGACGTCAGCAACAACAAGAACCTCCAGATACTCAACATCGAGGACACACGCATACGCAGTATAGACCTCAGCAAGAACCTATATCTCACAGAGTTCTACGGTTCGCACGACTCAGGCACACTCAACACCGACGTAAAGCTCGACGGCATAGACCTGAGCGGCAACCCCAACCTCATGCGCCTGCGCATAGCCGGCAACAACTTCACCAGCGTAGACGTACGCGGCAAGCAATACCTACGCTACCTCAACGTCGGCAACAACAAACTCACCGAAATCGACCTGACAGGTTGCGACCAGCTCTCGGAGGTCATACTAAGCAACAACTATTTCGGATTCTCCACCCTACCCCTGCCAGGCATATACTGGGAGACATACGACTACTACCAGCACAACCTCAAGTCAGACAAGACATACGCCGAGAACACAGTCCTCGACTATGCCAGCATGATACTACGCGAGGGGACAAACACCACCTGCGGTCTGTTCATGACCGATGAGACGAACGCCAACAACGTAGTGGAACTCGACGAAAGCTACTACAGCTTTGACGCCGCCACAGGCAAGGTAACCCTCCTCAAAGCCACTACAGACAGCGTCTTCCTCGCCTTTGCCAACGACGCATTCCCAGCCATCACCCTCACCTCAATGCCGCTGCGCACAGGCAAATTCGTAGTCAAGAGCGCAGAAGACTTTGGCAAAGACATCGAGTCCGTGACCTTCACCGCCAAGTCAACTGGAGAAATCGCATTCAGACTCGGCATCGCAGGCGCATCGGCCCAAAACGTCAAGCAAGCCATCGTAGACTTTGGCGACGGAGTGAAGCGCGACTTCGCCATCACCACCGAAAGCATCGGGGGCACAGCCAACGTCACAGGCACAGCCCAGGCTGGTCAGAAGATTACAATCTACACCCATCAGGACGACCTGCTCACGGCTCTCGACATCGAAGGCATAGCCCTCACCGACATCGACATCACCAAGTCTCGCGCACTACGCTGGCTCACCCTCAAAGGCACAGAGCTCACCAGCATAGACCTCGGCTGGAACAAGATGCTCGAACGCCTTGAAATGAGCGGCAACAACTTCGGCACGCTCAAAGTCTCCGGAGCCAACTATGCATACAACAAGTCGCTGCTCGGCGACATCTTCCTGCCCAACAACAATCTGACCTCAGTCGAGCTCACCGACAACAACTACTGTCTGCGCAACATCGACCTCTCAGGCAACCAGCTCACAGAGATCTCATTCAAAGACGCCGACCGCCTTGAGACCCTCAACATCTCAGGCAACCAACTCACCACCCTCGACGTCAACTACAGCACACAGCTCACCGCCCTCAATGCTGCCAACAACATGCTCGTCAGCGTCACCCTGCCCGCAGAGCACAGCCTCACCACACTCAATCTCGAAGGCAACGCCCTCGACTTCAACACCCTGCCCGCAGTCGCAGGCATCAGCCAGTACACCTATGCCCCACAACGCGATGTCACCATCAGCAAGCAAGGCCCAGGTGTAGACCTCTCATACTACATGTACGAAGACCAGACCACCTACGTATGGACAAAAGAAGGCACTACCCTCACCCCCGGCATCCACTATAGTGAAGACGGAGGTAAGTTTGTCTTCGACCCCAGTCTCATAGGCAGCACTCTCACCTGCCAGATGAGCAACAGCCACTACCCTGGTCTGACCATCAATACCAGCCAGTTCACCGTGCTGGGCATGCCAACCAACCAGATAGCAAGCTTCACCACTCTGGAGAGCCAGACAGGCACACTCACCCTGCGGAGCCAGAGCGACGGCAACACCATCTGCATAGACTGGAACGGCGACGGCTCAGGTCTCGAATACTATAATGCAGGCACAGCCGTAGCGACATTTGAAGTACAGAGCAAAGCAGGAG
>CALZJL010000177.1 GCA_945787625.1 uncultured Prevotellaceae bacterium | reverse complement strand
AAGGACAACGGAGGCAACTTCGTCAGCGACCCCACCAAATCCGTAGACACAGACAGTTTCGGAGTAGGAGAGGGGGTGATACAAATAACAGACGAAAGCGATAAAGTCACACAGACCCTAAACGTCGAAAGCATCGAATACCACAAACGTCTCTACTTCCCCTGCGAAGCCACAATCCGCATGACCGCAACCGAGAGCAACCCCTCCACACTGGCCAAAGACGTCAAAGCCTACTTCAAGAACCGTCCCATCGACATCGTAGACAAGAAAGACAACGTCTACATATACATAGCCCGCAACTACTACGTAGAAAGCGTCAAAGCCGAAATCACCTCCAAGCGCACCGTCATCATCAAATGCAAGAGCCTCGATGCCCTTCTCGACATAAAACCCTTCTGCCGTACCTACCAAGGTGCCTTCGCCACAGAAATCTTCAGCGGAGTGATCAGCAAAGCAAAGGAAAAGCTATCCCTGCTGGAAAGCCCCGTTGAAGCCAGCCGGCTGTGCCACCTGAGTTATCAGAAAGACGAAAATACACACGAGCTGCACCAACCCTATCTCGTGCAGTACAACGAGACCTTCCACACCTTCGCACGCCGCATAGCATACCGCTGCGGTGAGATGCTCTATTTCGAAGGCGGCAAGTGGAACATAGGACTTAGCGACGCCACACGCGCCATACTTGCCAACCAAGAGACAGCCCTCCCCCTCGAAGTCTCAGGCAACATAGAGAGCATCGACACATGCGTCGACGAATCCCCCATCGACATCGAAATGTTTTCCAGCGACTATACAAGTCCAAGCACCGAAGCCGACAAGACCAGCTACCGCTACCACACAGCAATCACCGCCGACGAATACATGCACGGGCTGAAGCCCTCAGACCGATGTAAAGCAAGCGACGGATACAATGCCGCCCGACTTGTAGTAAAGATGCTTTCAGGATTTTTCACCGGAGCGACCTACATCGACAGCCTCTCAAATCTGGCAAAAGAATCCGTCGTAGACCTTCTGTTCTGGTATTTCCCCGGTCTGGGACTCAACGCCACATACAAAGAAGAGTTTGAGAAACTCCTCAAAGCCGAAGAGGACAACAGGCTTCAGCCCTCCGACATATCGAGTTCCGACAAGACCAAAAACCTCTTCAACGCCTTCTACGATCTCGTATCGACCAACGAGCGTCAGGCAAAAAACAGCGAAATCAGCCTCACCTACAGCGGAACGTCATACAACGTCGGACTCGGAGATGCTGTAAAGATTTCAGACAGCACTCACACCCCATACAATCCCCATACCCCCTACATAATCACAGAGCTCAGCGGAGTAGTAAAGCTGCAAGGCATCGAGAAGACCCTCGTCGCAGAACACAGTCTGAAAGCCGTGCCAGGCGATGCCCAGACCGACAAGATCTACCCGCCCTACACCCCCGAGATAGAAACCGTACGCAAGACAGGACCGTTGCAAGCCAAAGTCATCGACAACGCCGACCCCCTGAGAATGAACCGCGTGAGAGTCAAATATCCCTGGGACAGCGGAGCCAAGAACTCCCCCTGGATACGCGTCGCCCAGCCCTACGTCGAAGAAAGCATCGGCGGCTTCAACTTCATGCTCCAGCCAGGCAGCGTCGTAATGCTCGACTACGAAGACGGCAACATCGAATGCCCATACGTCGACGGCTCCGTCCCCTGGAAGCCCCGCCAGACCTTCCGCGGCGAGCCCTCGTTAGACAAGAACTACAACCTTGCCGACATACAGAACCTCCTCATCGGCCACAACGGGCAATACATAAAATTCACAGACAATCTGCACCAATACGCCAACTCCAACGCCGCAGGCACCTTTGTCAGCAATCTCATACCCCCATTAGGACTGATGATGAACAGCGTCAACGCCATAGCCAAAAAAATGGGCAAGACCTTCGAAATAGGCAAAGGAGACCAAAGGTGGAAAGGCGGCATAGAAATAGGCGACGCCCTCGGCATCTACCGCATCAAAGGCTCCACCGACAAGCGCGAGATCACCATCGAGAGTCCCTGCGGCACCGTCAGCATCAACGCCTTCACCGGCATCACCATCAACGCCCCCAACGGCGACATCAAGCTCGTCGGCAAAAACATCACCCTCGAAGCCGGCAACAACGTCACCATCAAGTCCGGCACCAACATCACCACCTACTCCGAAAACGAAGCCGACACATCACGCTACGCCACCAAGACCGAACTCGTCGGAGGCATCGCCTCCAGCGTCGGCGCAGCAGTAGCGAAATCATTCGTAGACACCAAAGTCATGCGCGATTTGGTAGGAATGCCCATCGACACCGCCAAGATACTGGACGTAAGCTTCGTGCGCTCCACCTGGGAGTGCCTCATGCGCCCCGTCGAAGGCACCTCCACCCTCAAGTCCAAGCGCAACATGCGCATCGAAGTCGGCGACGGCAAAGCCATCATACCCACCTCACGCCTCGCCACCACCAAAGACGACCTCACCAACAGCAGCGGAGCAAGCATCGTCGAGAAAGCCCAAAAAGCCGAGCAAGCCCTACAAGAAAGCCAGCAAACCGAACTCCTCAAAAACGTGCTCAGATACCTGGAGATATACGTCTACCAATGCATCGAAGAGATCAGTAACCGCCACACCACCGAGTACAACCTCATCAACGCACTACAAAATAGAATCACCACAGACGAATGGACCACACTCGACGGTGACTGGGCAGAATGGAACACCCCCATAAAAGTCCTGAAGAAAATATCCGCAGGCCAGGCCCTACCAGACTACCAAGCCGCCCCCGCACCCAAAAAAGACGTCCTGCAAAAGCTGTCCCCCATCATCGCAGAGGCCAACCTCCTACACCCATTGATTGCAGAAGATTTCCATACCGCCTACATGGAAGGAATCAACGGGTGTCTCAAGAAAACCAAAGGAGCCAAAGACATCGAAGCCAAGATCAAAGAGACCGCCACCAAGCTCAAAGACCGAATCGTCGATCTGCAAGACAACCTCTTTAACCACCTCGAAGACAACGACACCCTCGCAGACCTCAAAATCCGCGACACCATCATCGCCCAGCAACAGACAGACATGCACCGCCAGCTACTCTACGAAGCCGCCACCCAGTGGACAGACCTCTTCGAAGTCATGAAACGCAAGCCAGACAACCCCGACGAGTGGGAGGAAGTCACCCTCGGTCAGGCCGACTATTCCGACGCCCCATCATGGCAGACCTTCTACGAGAACCTCCGCCCCAAGCTCAGCCACGACAACGGCGGCTTCTTCACCAACCTCTGGGCAGGCGCCTCACACATCGGCACCGACCTCGCAACCAATTTCGCAGGGCCAGCCGGAAACCGCTTCGGACTCGCCAGCTGGAAGACACTCCTCAACCGCAACGGTGAAGCAGGTCCCCGCGCCTACTCCGACATAGCCCAAAACGGAGGCACCCTCGTCATCAGCAACACCCAGAACAAGACCCTGGAACTCTCCGAGTCAGGCACCCAATGGCAAGACAACGAGAACCCCTTCCGCGAGAGCTTCCTCAGCTACATACGCACCCAGTCACTCAACAGTATAATGGGGA
>CALZJL010000176.1 GCA_945787625.1 uncultured Prevotellaceae bacterium | reverse complement strand
TGATTGCAAGCAGCAGCTGCATTACATGTGTGGTATTAAACGCGAAATCATGCGATTCCGGACTCAAAACCCAAGCTACTCCAGTTATGGCACCAGCTCCGGCAGGCCACGTAGACCTCACAGACGCTGCCGAGAAGAGCGTGCAAGCCGTAGTATACATCAAAGTGACACAGACGGGCAAGACACAGCGCGTGACAGTCCGTGACCCCTTTCAGGATTTCTTTGGCGAATTCTTTGGTGGAGGCAGCCAGCCTCAGCAGCGCGAATACAAACAGCCCGACAGACATGGAGCAGGCTCAGGAGTAATCATCTCAAGCGATGGATATATCGTCACCAACAACCACGTTGTCGGCCAAGCAGACGAGATAACGGTAAAGCTCAACGACAACCGCGAGTTCAAAGGACGCATAATAGGCTGCGACGAGAACACAGACCTCGCACTAATCAAAATAGATGCCAAGGATCTCCCCACCCTACCCATCGGCAACAGTGACGAGCTCAAGCTCGGCCAATGGGTACTCGCAGTAGGCAGTCCACTCAACCTGACAAGCACAGTCACAGCAGGAATCGTAAGTGCCAAGGCACGCTCTTTAGGTGCGAACGGTGTAGAAAGCTTTATACAGACAGATGCAGCCATCAATGCCGGCAACAGCGGAGGAGCGCTCGTCAACGAACGTGGCGAACTCGTAGGCATCAACTCCATGCTTTATTCGCAGACAGGCAGTTACAGCGGCTACGGATTTGCCATACCGACCAGTATCATGAACAAGGTTGTCGATGACCTCAAAAAATACGGCTGTGTACAACGCGCCCTCCTCGGTGTCATGGGTACAGACCTCAGCATCTACTTCGACAGCGAGAAGTCCAAGGGCAATGATTTGCCAGACCTTGGCACAGTGAGCGGTGTATGGGTCGATAAGGTGAGCGACTCGTCTGCAGCCAAGGAAGCAGGCCTTGAAAGGGGCGACGTCCTCACCATGATAGACGGCAAGACCATCAGCAAGATGTCCGAACTTCAGGAAGTACTCGCACAACACCGCCCGGGCGACAAAGTGTCAATCACATGGATACGCGACAAGAAAGAGAAGAGCAAGACCGTGACACTACGCAACAGCCAAGGCTCCACCAAAGTACTTGAGCAGGTTGATTTGGACAAATTGGGAGTTTCACTCAAACCTGCAAGCGACCAGGACATGGCTCGAATGGGAATAGCATACGGACTTGAGATAGCAGCCATACGCAACGGCAAGATGCTCAAGGCCGGAGCCACCAAAGGCACCATCATACTTACGGTCAACGACAAGCAGATGCACACCACCGGGGATTGGGAGCAAGCAATAACCGAAGCCAACCAAAGTACAGACCGCACCCTGTGGATAAAAGCATTGACACAAAGTGGTCGTAAAGTAGCCTATGTCATAGACTTGAACGAATAACTGTATCTGACGACAATTCTCAGCTGCCCCACCTGGCCACAAAAAGCCAAGTGGGGCTTTGTTTATAAAACCACGAAAATATTTGCTTTTCCACTCACTAATTTGTATCTTTGCATGCTGATATAAAGAAAAGTAAATGAAAAAATACCTTATTCTGACACTTGTACTACTCATCGGGTGGAACACAAGTGCCGATGCCAAGCCCAAAAAGAAGACCATCTACATGTTTGGTCTGAGTTGTGACTACAACGATTCTATCATGTACATCACAGAGATACAAAAGATAGAGCCTGCCTACATCGAAAGCAAGACAGGATTCCTTTACGACCGCACCATCTATTCCCAGCAGTTGCAGATTTTCATCGAAGAAGCACTCGGCAAGCCGCAAACCACCTGCGTAGTATTTTTCGGCTACGACGCAAAAAAATTAGAAAAAAAGCAAGCTCGCGTCATCCGTAAGGCCAAGGGCAAGGAAAAGCTAGAGATTATGCCCCTCGTGCCCGGAGCGTTCAAATTTACCAGACAAGAATGGACCGAACATGAAGAGATTTAAGATAGCAGACCACGTCGTTGGCATAAAGGGCGGATTGTCAGACGAAATACTCGATTTGCTTCCCGGCTTCAAACCTTTCGTATATGACGGCACTCAAGAGAGCGTGCTCACCGTAGAGATAGACACCTCCATGCAGTTTGAAACAATGGGAGAGGAGATAGGACAGTTTGATGTAGGAGGCTGCAACCATGGTGTTTATCTCAAAGGCGATGGAGGCTATCAGTTTGAAGTAAGCGACGCCAGCGGTCACCTGTGTGCCATCATGGAGAGCACAGCAGGCTTTGCCAATTGCCGCGTCAACGTATTCGACGGGACATGGTCACAACGCAATTTCGGTCTCAATAACTGCATGATGATGTCGTACGCGTTTGCCACGGCACAATTAGACACACTCCTAGTTCACGCCAGCGTCATAAGATGCGACGGCAAAGGCTATATGATGACCGCCCCGAGCGGCACAGGCAAAAGCACACACACACACCTATGGTATACAAGCATACCAGGCTGCGACTTGATGAACGATGACAACCCCATCGCACGCATCGTAGACGGCCAACCCATAGTATACGGTTCGCCATGGAGCGGCAAAACGCCCTGTTACCGAAATATCCAAGCCCCCATAGGAGCCATCGTACGCATACAGCAACGTCCCGAGAATACCATTCGTCCCTTAGGAGCAATCGAAGCGTTTGCCACGATGCTCCCAGCCTGCAGCAGCATGAAATGGGACGCACGGATATACCGCGGTGTGTGTGACACCATATCAAAACTCATAAGCCTCAGCCGCATCTGGGAGCTCGGTTGTCTCCCCAACAGCGAAGCAGCAATACTATGCCATGATACAGTCAGCAAAGAAACTTGTTAAGTCACTACTCAGACTGCTTCTCACCCCTTTGCGTGCCTACAATCACCGCAGCAACGGAGTCTGTGACCATCGCCAACGCAAGGAGATACCCAACGACATACTCCTCACAGCTGTCAAGGAAGCCATCCTCGAGGGTCACACCGCCACAATCATAGTAAGAGGCTGGAGTATGCGCCCCTTTTTGGAACACGAACGCGACAAAGTACTGCTTGAAGGAGCACCAAGATACGACATAGGAGATGCCGTACTTGCAGAGATACGCCCCGGCCATTACGTACTGCACCGAATCATAGAGATACACGACGATACAGTCACGCTCATGGGCGACGGAAATATCAAAGGCACCGAGACATGCAGACTGACAGACATCTGCGGAGTAGTCAGGCAATATATACGCCCCCGACGCACTATCTGTGCTGATGACCCCGCGCTGAAAAGAAAAATCAGAATCTGGCGAAAACTCCTGCCCCTGCGCAGATTCCTGCTTTTGATATACGGAGGAGTGGTGTGAGGTTGTGAGGTTTTGAGGTTGTGAGGTTATGAGGTTATAAGGTTATGAGGTGGTACACCTTGACAACCAACCAACAAAGAACCAACCAAACAACAAACAACAAACAACAAACTAAACAATAAAACAACAAAACAACCAACTAAACAACAAAATAACCAAAAAACATGAAAATCAACGAAGGATTTGAACTACGGGAAGTATGCGGAGAACACGTCATTG
>CALZJL010000175.1 GCA_945787625.1 uncultured Prevotellaceae bacterium | reverse complement strand
TTGCTCAGGAACTTATAAATAAAGTTAAATTATAGTGTTGCGGAATTAAGGATAACCACCGATGAAGACAAGCCGAAGCAAACACTACAACTCATCACGCAGCAGCCTACCCTTCGAAGACGGAATCTCGAAAGTCATGAGCAGCACCCCCACGGAGACACAGGAAGAGACCTGCGTCCTCGTAGGACTGGTCACCCCCCAGCAAGACGAGCGCAAGACCACAGAATACCTTGACGAGCTGCAATTTCTGGCCGAGACAGCCGGAGCAGTCACAGTCAAGCGTTTCACACAACGTCTGAACGGCCCCAACAGCGTCACATATCTGGGCATCGGCAAGCTCCAAGAGATACGCAGATGGATCTGCGACGAAGAAGACGCCGGTCGCATCATATCCATGGTCATCTTTGACGACGAACTCTCAGCCAAGCAGCTACGCAACATCGAGTCCGAACTCAAAGTCAAGATACTCGACCGCACATCGCTCATACTCGACATCTTCGCCATGCGAGCCCAGACAGCCAATGCCAAGACCCAAGTAGAGCTCGCCCAGTACCGCTATATGCTCCCGAGGCTCCAGCGTCTCTGGACCCACCTCGAACGTCAGCGAGGCGGCTCCGTAGGTCTGCGCGGTCCCGGAGAGACACAGTTAGAGATGGACCGCCGCATCATACTCAACAGAATGTCGCTCCTCAAACAACGCCTTGCCGACATAGACCGTCAGAAGACCACACAACGCAGCAACCGAGGCCGCATGATACGCGTAGCCCTCGTCGGCTACACCAACGTAGGCAAGTCCACACTGATGAACCTCCTCTCCAAGAGCGACGTCTTTGCCGAGAACAAACTCTTCGCCACCCTCGACACCACCGTCCGCAAAGTCATCGTCGACAACCTCCCCTTTCTCCTCTCCGACACCGTAGGCTTCATACGCAAGCTTCCCCACGACCTCGTAGACTCCTTCAAGTCCACCCTCGACGAAGTACGCGAAGCCGACCTGCTACTCCACATCGTCGACATCTCCCATCCCGAGTTTGAAGACCAGATACGAGTCGTAGAGAAGACCCTCGCCGATTTAGGCTGCGCCGACAAGCCCTCCATGCTCATCTTCAACAAAGTCGACGCCTACCGTTGGACACCAAAAGACACCGACGACCTCACCCCCGCCACCCGCGATAACGTCTCCCTCGACGCCCTCATCCACACATGGATGACACGCCTCAGCGGCGAGTGCCTCTTCATCTCAGCCAAAGAAAAGACCAACTACGACACCCTCCGGCAAGTGCTCTACAACAGAGTCCGCGAGATGCACGTACAGAAATATCCCTACAACGACTTCCTATTCGAAAAATACGACGATGCTCAACCAAAAGATAACCTTTGACCGCTTCGTACGAGGCGGCCTCATCGTAGCAGCCCTCATCGGCATATATTTCCTACTCAAAGCATTGAGCAGCGTCCTGTGGCCGTTTTTCGTAGCATGGCTACTCGCCTACCTCATGTATCCCCTCGTCCATTTCCTCGAGACCAAGTGCCGCCTACGCTACCGAATCCTCAGCATCATCGTGTCGCTCACCCTCATCATAGGCATCATCGCAGCCTTCATCGTCCTCACCCTCCCCCACGCCATAGAGCAGACACAGACCCTCGCCGACGACCTCGTACACTACGCCACCATGTACCTCAACGACCCCTACATAGCCGCAGAGATAAACCACTTTACCGACAATATACTCTCAGAAATGGACTGGGTAGACATGATGCACAACAAAAACATCATCGACGCCCTCAGTATCTGTCTCCAGCAAGTATGGAGTCTCCTCGCCCAGACCATGGGGCTACTCATGTACGTCGTCAACTCTATGATGGTCATGCTCTACCTCTTCTTCATACTCATAGACTACGAAAAGATAGCCCACGGGTGGCAATACCTCATACCCAAGAAGCATCGTCCACTGGCTACGGGCATCATCGGCGACGTCAAGCACGGCATGAACGCCTACTTCCGCGGACAGTCACTCATAGCCCTCACCGTCGGCATACTCTTCAGCATAGGCTTCAGCATAATCGGATTCCCCATGGCCATAGGTCTCGGCCTCTTCATAGGCCTGCTCAACATGGTACCCTACATGCAAGTCATAGGTCTTGTCCCCACCATATTCCTGGCCCTACTCGAAGCCCGTGACACCGACAGGAGCTTTTGGTGGTTAATGCTCCTCGCCCTCATCGTATTCGCAGTCGTGCAACTCATTCAAGACCTCATACTCACCCCCCGCATCATGGGCAAAGTCATGGGACTCAAGCCAGCCATCATACTACTCTCCCTCTCCGTATGGGGCTCCCTGTTGGGCATCATCGGCCTCATCATTGCCCTACCGCTCACCACCCTGATATGGAGCTACTACAAACGCCTGCTCCAGATAGAAAACGACGAAATACAATAACGACATTGAAAACGAGACGAGCCATCTGCGTCATCCTTTCAGCCACCCTTGCCCTAATCGCATGGGGGCAGACCTTCACCATCAGTCCGGAAGAAGGTCAGCCACACCTACGCCACCTCCACCTCTCACACTACGACCACCAAGGCCAGGAACACATCGGCGAGCTCATCTGCAACGCAGCCATAGCCCAAGACCTCATCGACATCTTCCGCGAGCTCCACAAAGCCCGCTATCCGATCGAGAGAATGCGCCCCATACAAGAATACGACAACGACGACGAGAAGTCAATGTCGGCCAACAACACCTCCTGCTACTGCTACCGCACCATAGCAGGCACCCGTAAACTCTCCAAACACGCCACAGGCATGGCCATCGACATCAACCCCCGTCTCAACCCCTGCGTCAACCTCCGTACAGGCAACATCTCCCCCCGCAACGGAGCCCCCTACGCCCACAAGCGTCAAGGCCCAGGCGTCATCACTCGCGACGATCTCTGCTACCGCCTCTTCATCAAGCACGGATTCAAGTGGGGCGGAGCATGGCGCAACATCAAAGATTACCAACATTTTGAAAAATAATACTATGGCAAACGTAGAATTTAAGTACGCCCCCATGTTTCAGAAAGGCGAAGACAAGACAGAGTATTACCTGCTGACCAAAGACGGAGTCACCGTCAGCGAGTTTGAAGGACACAAGATCCTCAAGGTGAGCCCCCAAGCCCTCACCCAGTTAGCACAGCAATGCTTCCACGACGTAGAATTCATGCTACGCCGCGAGCACAACGAGATGGTAGCCAAGATTCTCCGCGACCCCGAAGCCAGCGAGAACGACAAATACGTCGCACTCCAGTTCCTGCGCAACGCAGAGACAGCCGCCAAAGGCATACTCCCCTTCTGTCAAGACACCGGCACCGCCATCATACACGCCGAGAAAGGCCAGCAAGTATGGACAGGCTTCGACGACGAAGAAGCCCTCTCCCGCGGAGTCTACAACACCTTTACCCAAGACAATCTGCGTTACTCACAAAACGCCCCACTCACCATGTATGACGAAGTCAACACCAAGTGCAACCTCCCAGCCCAGATCGACATCGAAGCCACCGAAGGAGCCGAATACCGCTTCGTCTGCGTAGCCAAAGGAGGCGG
>CALZJL010000174.1 GCA_945787625.1 uncultured Prevotellaceae bacterium | reverse complement strand
TAAAGGGTGTGGACACCACCCCATGGATCGCCCGACACACTTAGCCTATGACATCGTCAACTGCGACAGCGCATGGGCAGGTCCGGCCCCCGACCAAACAGAATCCCGCTTCATGTGTACCATCGAAGTGCCTCGAGACATTAAGTCTGGCCGACACTACATCGAAGTGCGCCTCGTCGGTGAGAGTACACGCCGCCCCTACGGCAATGCAGGTATCTATCTCAACGTCATAGACCGCCAACTGCCCGAAGCCCACGACTACAAGTTTCACACCGACTTCTGGCAGCAGCCCTACAGTGTAAGTCGGTACTATGGCGTAGAACGATGGAGTCAGGAACACTTCGATCTGCTTCGCCCATATATGCGCCTGCTCGCACGTGCAGGACAGAAAGTTGTCAGCGCAATACTCTTCTATGAGCCGTGGGGCGATCAGTCTTACGACAAGTTTACTCCAATGATAGAGACCACCCTCAAGTCAGATAGCACATGGTCATACGACTACACCGTCTTTGACCGCTGGGTGAAATTTATGGCAGACTGCGGTATAGACCAACAGATAGACTGCTATAGCATGGTTCCCTGGGACATGAACTTCCGCTACTACGACGAAGCCAAAGGGGACTACTCCTATATCAAATGCACCACCCAAGACAGCATCTATTCCAAACTTTGGACCGATTTCCTTAAGAACTTTGCCCTACATCTCAAGGAGAACAAGCTCTTAGACAAGACCTGCATCGCTATGGACGAACGTCAGATGCCCGATATGCTCCGAGCCCACCAGATAGCACAAGCTGCCGTTCCAGGCATCAAGATGACCCTCGCAGGCAACTACCACAAAGAGCTTGCCCACATACTGCAAGGTTACTCCATAGCCTACGGCCAGCACTTTCCCTCCGACACCCTCGCCCTGCGACGTTCACGCCATCAGGTATCGACCGTATACACCTGCTGTACTGAAGCCTACCCCAACCTCTTCACCAACTCAGTCCCTATCGAAGGCACATACATTCCCCTCTATGCCATATCAAACGGCTTTGACGGTTATCTCCACTGGTCATGGATGAACTGGGCTGAAGACCCCCTCCACGATAGTCGCTATCGACTCTTCTCGCCTGGCGACACATACGTCATCTACCCTGACAACCACTCCTCCGTGAGATGGGAACGTTATATCGAAGGCGTACAAATGGCAGAAAAAGTGCGAATCTTGCGCGAACTCAAGACTCCAAATATTCAGAACATAGAGGAAGCACTCGACAACTTCAAAGACGGAGATGCCTCCGACCCTGACCAGATTACACACAAGGTGGAACTCCTTAAAACAGAACTGAACAAAGTCGAGACTACTAAATAAAACCACACACACGCACCACAAGTCTATGCCCAAAGTTCTCCTCCACTGCTGCTGCGCCCCATGCTCCAGTGCCATCATCGAATGGATGATGGCAAACGCATACGAGCCCGTACTCTACTACTGCAACCCCAACATCTATCCGCACGAAGAGTACCTCATACGCAAGAATGAATGCACACGCTACGCACAGACACTCGGTCTGCAGATAATCGATGCAGACTACGACCATCAGGCATGGCAGTGTGCCATACGAGGCCACGAAGAGCAGCCCGAGCGAGGCAGCCGATGTCTCGAATGTTTCAAGCTCCGCCTGCTCAGAGCAGCACACACAGCACAACGTCTTGGCATTGACACCTTTACCACCACCTTGGCCAGCAGCCGATGGAAATCCCTCGACCAAATCAGCCAGGCAGGACACTGGGCAGCAGAGCAAGTCAACGCCAACCTCTCCCCAGGACAAAACTCCGTGACATTCGATGCACGCAATTGGCGCAAGGGAGGATTGCAGCAACGCCGTGACGAACTGCTGCGCCAGAACCGATTCTACAACCAGGAGTACTGCGGCTGCGAATACAGCCTCGACGCACGTCTGCCCAAGATGAGCAAAACAGACATACGCCGATGGATACGCCAGATAAAGCAAGGGCTTGCCGACGAATTTACTACCCTACGCAAACGCGAGTCAGAGCAAATCTGTCACAAAATTATCTCAGCTTCCCTATGGCACAGAGCAGACACAGTCCTGCTCTATCACCCTCTACCCGACGAAGTTGACACTACCCACCTCCTCACCAATGCCCTCCGTACGGGCAAACGAATCATTTTGCCCAAAGTCAACGGAGATAATCTTACACTTCACGAATACAGAGGCCCCGAAAGTCTCGCACCCGGAGCCTTCGGTATAATGGAACCCACCACTCCGTCCATTCCCCTCCCTACACTCAGCATCCCGCTTGCCATCATTCCAGCTGTGGCATACGACCCACGAGGCCACCGCCTCGGCAGGGGACGCGGCTACTACGACCGACTCCTCCCAGCCCTTGGTCTGAAGCACAGCATCGGAGTATGCTTCAGCTTTCAGTTGCTCCAACGAATACCTATCGAGTCCCACGACATCATTGTCAGCGAGGTAGTTTCGACACACTGCGTTCCAAGCCAAACTCCGTCCCTCTTCTAATCGTTTTATATCGATCATTGCGAGATCATCGTTCGGTTCTCACTCTGCCATTATTCGAGCATACGCTTGATTTCGCTTGGTTTAAGTCCCCAACGTGGTGCTATGAGCATGTCTTGAGGCGCGGAGGACACTATGCGTTCGACCTTGATATCTTGTCGGAGGGCTTTGAGAAACCTACCCAGCGTGGCCACATAGTCTTGTGCGGTGGGGAAGATAAGGAAGTCTTCGGGATGCATGGCGTATTCTTGTGCCATTTTGGTATTTCGCAGTATCTGCAACTGGTGTAGCTTGACTGACGAGACTGGCAGGCGTGAGATGATGTGTGCACTCTCGATGATGTCTGCCTCGCTCTCACCGGGCAGACCTAAAATGAGATGCACACAGACATTCAAATCGCGTGACGCGGTGCGTAGGATAGCGTCAGAAGCTTGCTGCCAGGTATGTCCCCGGTTAATGCGTATTAGAGTCCGGTCATGGCAACTCTCGACCCCAATCTCTACCTCTATGTGGGTATGCCGCGAAAGGTCTTGAAGTAGGTCGAGTACGTCATCGTCCAAACAGTCTGGACGCGTGGCTATGATGAGGCCTATAATGTCCTCCTGACTCAGGGCTGCTTCATAACGTTGGCGCAGGATACTGACTGGAGCGTATGTCGCACTGTATGACTGGAAGTAGGCCAGATATTTCATGTCGGGGTATTTGTCGCAGAAGAACTTCTTGCCCTCACTGATCTGCTGTGCTATGCTGCCTGCATCGCGGCAGTATCGGGGAGCGAAACTGTCATTGCGGCAGTAGGTACAGCCTCCCCGACCTACGTTGCCGTCTCGGTTGGGGCAGGTAAAACCACCGTCTATCATTATCCGCTGTATCCTGAATGACATGTTTTTTGTTAGGTTGTTTTGCCATGTCCGGAATTATTTTTAACTTTGTATGGCAAACTATATAGTGAACAATATGAAATTCAAACGCATTTTGCTTAAACTCTCGGGCGAGAGCTTAGCTGGAGAACAGAAGCAGGGTATCAACGTGCAACGCCTTAACGACTATGCCATGCAAATCAAGG
>CALZJL010000173.1 GCA_945787625.1 uncultured Prevotellaceae bacterium | reverse complement strand
TTGTGAGGATTATGAAGTCTTTTTTGGCAATAGTTTTATCAATGGTGTGTTTGGGCGCATCGGCTCAGACTTGGGAGCAGATTCAGAACGATTCGAGATATATTTGGGGCGAGGGCTACGGCAACTCTATCGAGGAGGCCGACAATAATGCTTTGTCTGCCTTGATTAGCAAGCTGGTGGTCAATGTGGCGGCCTCTACCAGATCGGACGACAGGCAGACGGTGAGGAACGGGTCGGAGGTGACCGAGGTGTCGCAGTTTGAGGCTTCGGCAAAGACCTACTCGCAGGCCACGCTGACCAATACCGAGCGCGTCATCATCACCAACGAGCCCGATGCCTGCGTGGGGCGATGGATCTTGAAGTCGGAGATTCAGAAGATTTTTGCTTCGCGCATAGCCAAGATTAAGGACCTCGTCTCTATGGCTGACAAGGCTGAGAGCAAGGGTAGGGTAGACGATGCCTTGCGCCAGTATTATTGGGCGTTGACCCTGTTGAAGTCCTTGCAGTATCCCAACGAGGTGAAGTGTGTGGACGGCGAGGGGGCGGAGCACGTCTTGGCTGTGTGGATACCTCAAAGGATGAAGGAGGTGTTTGACGGGCTGGAGGCTCGCGTAGACAGGCGTGAGGGCGACGAGGTGGAGCTCTGCATCACGTATGGGGGCAAGCCTGTGGGGAGCGTGGACTACACTTATTTCGACGGAAAGGGCTGGAGCAACATCTATAGTGCGAAGGACGGGCGTGGCGTGCTGGAGCTCACGTCGGGGTATGAGGCTGACCGTCTGCAGCTGAAGTATGAGTTTGAGTATCGCGGACAGACGCGCCTCGACCGCGAGGTGGAGTCGGTCATGAGTGTGGTGTCGTCGACGCCGATGCGTAGCGCGTATGCCAATGTGCGCAGCTCTGCCTCTAAGTCTGCGGCCAAGGAGTCAGTCGCTGGGGTCATGGAGTCTTTTACGTCGTTGTCTGCCGATAAGCGCAAGGCTCCGGCTGCGGTGACCGACGTGGAGAGGTATAGGGGTGTGACTGAGCGTGTGGTGGCTGCCATACAGCGCAAGGACTACGACTCGGTGCGCCAGCTCTTTACTGCCAATGGCTGGGACGTGTATACGCGTTTGGTCAGATATGGTCGGGCTCGTCTGGTGGGGACGCCGCGGTATGAGTTTTACAGCAATGGCAACTATGTGATGGGGCGTGGGGTGCAGATGGCTTTCTCGTTTGCACGTGGTGTGCGCAAGTCGTTTGTCGAGGACGTGGTGTTCTCGTTTGACTCTGAGGGCAAGATTGACAATCTGGCTTTCGGTCTGGGCAATACGGCTGCCGATGATATCCTGTGCAACGGCGTATGGAGCGAGACGGCGCGTGTGGCTGTGATGAATTTCCTGGAGAACTACAAGACGGCGTATGCCCTGAAGCGTATTGACTATATCGAGTCTATATTTGATGACAATGCCGTTATCATAGTGGGCAGCATGGCCAAGGTGCAGCAGCGTGTGCCGGGCGATGGGGGCAAGGTGGTCTACAACAACATCTTGCGCAAGAATCGCTATACCAAGGATACGTATCTGCGCAATCTCAAGGGTTGCTTTGCTGCCAATGAGTTTATCAACATTCGTTTTGCCAACAACGATGTCTACAAGATGTCGAGCGGTGGCGAGCTTTATGCCATTCAGATAGCGCAGGACTACTATTCGTCCAACTATGCTGACAAGGGCTACCTCTTCCTGATGGTCGACATCAACGACCCCGAAAAGCCTATCATCAAGGTGCGTACGTGGCAGCCTGAGAAGGACCCGAACTTCGGTCTCTATGGTCCTGGCGACTTCTAAGTCTGAGGGGACAGGGTAAAGAACATAACAGAAACGACTGCTAATCGAGTGATTAGCAGTCGTTTCTTGTACCCAGAGCCGGGATCGAACCGGCACACCTTGCGGTATTGGTGTTTGAGACCAACGCGTCTACCGATTCCGCCATCTGGGCTTTCCAAAAGCAAAGCTTCGGTAGTTTTGCGGTGCAAAGGTACGAAATTATATTGAGAGTACCAAACTTATGAGGGATTTTTTTGGTCTGCATCGACAGTCTGCTTCTTGGCGAGGTATTCTGGGAGCTCCATGCCGGCCTGGTTGAGGAGGTCGCTCAGAGGGGGAAGGCTCTTGACCATGCCTGAGAGGAAGCCTGCGGTAGAGGTCTTGCCGTCGGCGGTGCCTGTGCCGTTGTCCCAAACGGTGACCTTGTCGATGTTGATGCCCTTGACGGCCTCGACTTGGGTCTTGACGAGCTCGGGGAGCTTCTCGAGCAGGAGCAGGGAGTATGCCTTTGAGGGGTCGCCTCCTGCGGCTTTGATCATCTGGTCGTAACCGTCGGCCTGCTTGGCGAGCATCTCGTAGAGACCCTTTGCCTCTGCGCTCATCTTGGCGTAGGTGGCTTCGGCTTCGCCCTTGGCCTTGATGGCGATGGCTTCGGCTTCGGCTTGGGCTTTGATCTTGATGGCTTCGGCTTCGCCCTTGGCCTTGATGGCGATGGCGTCTGCTTCACCTTGGGCGTTGAATGCGTATGAGTCGGCGTCGCCCTTGGCGTTGACGCGCTTCTGCTCGGCGGCGGCTTCGGCTGCCACTACGATGCGTTGCTTCTCGATCTCTTGGGCTACGAGCACGTTGGCTGACTGGGTAGAGCGTTCGCGCTCGGCACGCGCCATTTCGGCTTTCTGCTCGGCGGCGTAGGCTTCTTCGAGTGCCTTGGCTTGGGCTATCTTTTCGGCTGCTACGGCTTTGCGCTGGGCTTCGGCTTCGGCTTCGCGCAGGGCGGCTTCGGAGTTGGCTATCTCTACCTTGGCTTGGTTCTCGCCGGCTACGGCTTTGGCGTTGGCTTCTGAGGTGCGTATACGCATCTCCTTTTGTGCCTCTGCCTCGCCAATCATACCGAGCTTGTCTTGCTCTGCTACGTTGACTTTGGCTTCGTTGTTGGCCTTGGCTTTACCTGTCTGACCGAGTTTCTCTTGTTCTGCTACGCGTACCTTGGCTTCGTTGATGGCCTTGGCGGCTGCTTCCTGACCGAGGGCTTCGATGTAGCCGCTCTCGTCCTTGATGTCGGTGACGTTGACGTTGATGAGCTTCAGTCCGACTTTCTTGAGCTCGACTTCGACGTTGGCTGTGATGGCTTCGAGGAATTTGTCGCGGTCGGAGTTGAGTTCTTCGATCGACATGGTGGCGATGACGAGACGTAGCTGACCGAAGAGGATGTCGCGTGCCATCTCTTGTATCTGCTGGGCTGTCTGTCCGAGGAGTCGCTCGGCGGCGGCGTTCATGTACTCGGGGTCTGTGCTGATACCTACGGTGAAGCGGCAGGGCACGTCGACGCGGATATTCTGGCGCGACAGGGCGTTGGTCAGATTGGCATCAATGCCGATGGGGGTGAGCGACATGTAGGCGTAGTCTTGGACTACGGGCCATACGAACTTACCGCCACCGTGTATGCAGGTGGCTGACTTCTTGCTTCCTGAGCCTGAACCGTAGATGACGAGAATCTTGTCGGCAGGACACTTGCGATAGCGGTTTACCCACAGGAGAATGGCTGCTACTGCGCAGATGACGAGTAGAGCGGGGAGAGTGAATAGGAG
>CALZJL010000172.1 GCA_945787625.1 uncultured Prevotellaceae bacterium | reverse complement strand
AAAAAATATGAAACTCAAATCATTTGCATTCGTTTGTGCAGTATCGTTTACGTCAACTGCTATGGCTCAGTTTCAGGGCACTACTGTTGACCAGCGCATTGAGCGCACGGCTGGCGAGGATTCTGTCGCTATAGGCCGCAACCATATCAGCCTTTTCCAGATGTCTTGCGACAGCAAGAACTGGAAGGAAGCGTACGTTTCTTGGAAATGGCTTATGAAGTATGCTCCTTATTCCATCACCGGGCTTTACAAGGGTAACGCTCCTTTCATGCTCTACAACCTTATTACCGCTGAGCAGGATCAGGCTCAGAAGGAGGCGTATTTCGCTGACCTCATGGATCTCTTTAAGGAGCGTCAGGAGCGTCTTGAGGCTCTCAACAGTATTGAGAAGCGTGAGCAGCTCAAGTCTACTCTCGGCGATGTGCTGGCGGTAAAGGCTGAGTATTACAACTGGACGGCTCCTGGTGTGCTGGGCGGCAAGTTTGACCTCAAGAAGAGCTACAAGAACTTTGAGGAGGCTATCAAGGCTATCAACGAGGGGGGCGGTCGCGAGGTAACGGGCAGCTTCTTGCAGACTTTCTTCCAGGTGTCTAATGCTATCTATTCTTTCTATGAGAACCAGGTGAAGAATGGCATGACTAAATCTAACGCTTGGCGCGAGCAATATCTGCAAGACTACCTGGACTCCAAGGAAGCTTGCGAGAAGATGCTTACTCTTGCCAAGGAGGCTCAGGCTGAGGGCAACGAGGCCAAGGCTCAGAAGCTCGTGGCTACCTACGAGGCTCCGCTCAACTTTATCGAGCAGACTTTCTCTGCGAGTGGTGCTGCCGACAGGGAGCAGATTATCGAGATTTATACTAAGAAGTTTGATTCGTACAAGTCTGACATCAACAAACTCAACTCTGCTATCAACCTGATGGCTCAGAACAATTGTGACGATGCTCCTATCTACTTCGACTATGCCAAGGCTGCATACGACCTCAAGCCCACTTTCAACTCTGCCATCGGTCTGGCTCAGAAGGCTATGAGTGATAAGCAGGCTGCGGAGGCTCTGGGCTATTATGACAAGGCTCTCGAACTGGCCAGCAGCGACGCTCAACGTGGACGTATCTGTCTGCAGATTGCACGTGCTCTTGCTTCAAGCGGCGCGAGTGGCAAGGCTGAGGAGTATATCAACAAGGCTATTACGTTCAACCCTGACCTGACGGGTCATGCTTACTTCCAGATGGCTAACGTTCTGACTAAGGCTCACGACCTGAAGGGGGCTCTGGCTTATTGCGAGAAAGCGGCTGCTGCGGATATTACTGTGGCTAATCGCGCCAACCAGCTCAAGGAGGCTCTCTCTAAGGCTATCGAGCAGCAGGCTAACAACGCTAAGGCTAACGCTGAGTATCAGGAGTACCTGCGTAAGAAGAAGGCTGAAGAGGACTTCTGGAAGGGTGGAAAGTAATGTTGAAGCGTTTTTTCTCTGCATTAATTACCATATTATTGCTGGCCACCTCGGTCTATGCTCAAAAACATGACGACTCTAAGTCGAGGGATTTGGGCGAGGTTACCATCAAGGCTAAGCGTATCAAGTACAAACGGAAGGGCAATCCTTCCGTTGACTTGATACGCAAGGTGATTCTTGCTAAGAAACGCTCCAGCATATACACTCTCCCCTACGTTTCCTATGATAAATACAGACGTCTGACTCTCGCTCAAAACGAGGTCAGCGATTCGACTGCTGCGCAATACAAGCGTAAGCAACATTTCACAGACCTTGCCCGCAAATACGCGTATCGTTGTGAGGAAACGGGCAAGTTGATATTGCCTATAAGTTTTGAGGAGACGATTTCACGCGAGATTTACCGCAAGAGCGACAAGACTCGGAAATCTATCATCACAGCCCGACATACGGAGTCTGTTCTTGACGTCATCTCATCAGTCGAGGCGATGGAAGCTATCTTCAAAGACCTGTTCATTGACGTAGACCTGTTTGAGACTAGAGCTAAAATCTTGCGCCAGAGTTTCGTCAGCCCTGTTGGCGGCGAAGCTGCAATCCAATTTTATCATTACGCCATACACGACACAACAATGGTAGATGGCGACAAGTGTATACGTATTTTTTTCTCGCCATCCAACCCTCGCAATATGGGGTTTAGCGGTACTTTGAGTGTGCTTGCTGATAGTACATACCGTATCAAACAATGTCACATACGTGTTCCTCTCCAGTCGAATATCAATTTCCTCGACGGTTTTGACATAGTGCAGACTTACGACACGCTTTCTACCGGGCAACAGATGTGTGTACGCAATCGTATGATTGCCCAGCTGCGCGTCTTTGACTGGATGAAAAAGATGCACGTCGAGCACGACGTGACTATGTCAAACTTCAAGACTGACAGCATACCTGACGAGCAGTTCAACTTTCTTGGTGATTCCCGTACGGAACCCTCGGCGGAGCAGCACGACTCTACTTTTTGGGACAGCGCACGCCCTGACTCTATCTCATACGGGCAGAGCAACTTGAGCCGTTTCAAACAGGAACTCTACAACAAACGCTTTTTCCGCAACCTCGTAGCCATAGCCCGAGTCGTCATAGACAACAGTATCCCTACGACCTTCGACCCCATGAAGAAGAGCAAGGTTGACTTCGGGCCTTTACTATCCACAATAGGCAAAGACGATATCGAAGGCTGGAAACTTCGCGTGGGTGCTACAACTACAGCAGCTTTACACCCTCACCTCTTTGCAAGCGGCTATGCCAAATACGGATTCAAAGACCAGCGTGTCAAAGGAGGGGCTACTCTCACATGGTGTATAAAGAAGCGCAAGAACAGCATCAACGACTTCCCGATGCGCAATATTTCATTCAGCTACACCAACGATATCCACTCTCCATTTGGGAAATATCTCGAAAACAATCGCGACAACATGTTCTTAGGATTGTCGTGGAGCAGCAACAATACTGAGACGTATTTCCAGTCGTACAAGGCTACTATCGACTGGGAGTTGGAAAATGGTCTGAGCTTCCGCGGCTCGTTCAATCGCGAGAGCAACACGCCTGTTCCTCTACGTGGCGCGCAGACTCTTAACCCTGAGAAATATAGTATGTATCGCAGTCTCGATGGGCAGCCTATCGATCATCTCAACACTACGGACTTGAGTTTGCTCATCGAGTATCGGCCAGGAGCAAAATGGATAGCCTCCAAGGTCAAACGTCACCTTACCAACAAGAATGCCCCTATCTATACCATAGGGCATACGGTTGGTATAAAGGGATTCCTCGGCGGAGAGTATAACTACAACTTTACCGAAATCACCTATACAAAACGTACATGGCTCGATGCTTGGGGTGTGCTCGATGCGCGTCTTCAGGCTGGTATACAATGGAACCAGGTGCCCTTCAGCTTGCTCATCATTCCTGCTTCTAACTTGAGTTTCATACGCAACAAGAATACTTTCAACCTCATGCAGAGTATGGAGTTTCTCAACGACCGCTATGCTTCGGCCATGATTCGGTGGAATCTCAATGGCAAGCTCCTCAATCTGCTGCCTATCAACCGCAAGTTGAAATGGCGCGAGGCTTTTGGCATCAACATGATGTGGGGCTATCTCTCTGACAAAAACAA
>CALZJL010000171.1 GCA_945787625.1 uncultured Prevotellaceae bacterium | reverse complement strand
TCGCGTCTGCCTTCGAAGTATGACTGGAGAGTAGAGACGAGTAGTGACTTGCCGAAGCGTCGCGGACGGCTCAGGAAAATGTAGTTGCTGAGCTTGAGCATCTTCAGGATGTACTCTGTCTTGTCGACATAAAGACGATCCTGCTCTACTATCTTCTCAAACGTTTGAATGCCTACAGGTAGGTTCTTGAGGGTCTTTTCAGTCATTTCCTTATAGTTTTGCTTACAAAGATACGATTAAGCGAGCGGAAAAACAAATAAAGCTTGCTTTAATTTGTTTTTCCCGAGCGTGAGTATCTTAGACCGTAGGTCAGAGATACGATTAAGTGAGCGAAAAAGCAAATTTATTTGTTTTTCCCGAGCGTGAGTATCTTAGACCGTAGGTCAGAGATACGACTTTTGCCAACGGGCAAAAGTAGAGCATTGAGCGGAAAAACAAGTTTGTTGTTTGATTCCGACAAAACGACATTATCAAACTGACGGGTGATTCGCATTGGTTAATCTGATTGTTAAATTAAAGGTATTTCAGATTCATCTAAAACAGCGATACAACTACAAACGTGCTGTCTCTTAAAACGCCTTTCTGTAGCTTGTTCACTTCTTCTGTTTTTTAGGTTGCCTGTCAAATTTATACAGAAGGCGTAGCATGACGTAGCGTGGGATAACGTTGGTGTAATATTCCCAGCGACTTCGACCATCAATGCCTACGTTGACGTTGGACAGGTTGCCCAAAATGTCCCATGCGTCAAGCATCAGACTGAGACGATTCTTCAGGAATCCCTTCGAGATGCGTGCGTTCCACACCAAGTCGTCTCGGTTCATTGTGGAAGATTCGTAGCCTCTACGGGTGAACATGGTCAGTTCGGTGGATATCTGGAACGCCCATGGTAGGTCTATTACTGCGTTGGCACCGTAGTGGATGTTCCAAGTGTCAGCATTCACAAAGTCATTGCGGTCGGCGGTAGCATGGTTCCAAGAGGCATTACCCTTTACCCCCACGTCTACTCTACGATAACGATAGTTCAGCCGTAACTCTTCGCTGAGGGAGGCGGTTTGAGTGGTGTTGCGCAGGGGAGCGACAGCTGGGTCGCTTCCAGAGAAGTCGACAAGGTGGTAATAGTTGGCTGCTGTGGTAGTGGAGAGCGTCAGGCGTCGAGCCTTGTCCAAAGGGGTGGTATAGCCAACGTTCAGCCATGCGTTCCAGTTTCCGTCCACATTGACGGGGCGGTTGGTTGTCGCGCCTGTTCCTTTGTCATAGACGTAACTGACGGATATGGCTCTTGCGGCATAGTGCCATCCTGCATTGCCGTAGAGTTGGCGTTCCTTGCGTTGCAGCCAGCGGTCGGACTTATAGCTGAAGGAGAGATCTATGTCGGTACGCTGTTTCAGGTCGGGATTGCCTAACATCACGTTTAGAGGGTCTGCCGCGAATGTCTTGCTGACCAGACTGGTCATGGATGGCGAACTGCTGCTGAGGGTGGCTGCAAAGTTCAGTTCGTGACGGAACTCATGTGTATTGCGCTTCAGACTGAAATGGGCTTTTGGCAGCACGTAGGTCTTGTGTATATGCTGGTCGCTCTTTCCCCCGACGTAGTCGGTGAAGCGGAAACGGTTGTCCTCCAGCATGACAGACAGGCGTAACCGTAAGTCCCAGCCTGCAGTACGACGGCCTTGTGCTGTCTTGCTGTAATGCTGCCATTGCCAGTCGAGCGTCAGGTCGTGGCGATAGCGGTGCAGCAGTCCTTCATAACTATTGTCTGAGTCGAGAGCCTGCCTCAGCATGGCAGCCTCGGAGGGTAACCAACCGAGGGGCTGGTCAGCACTTTCATCAAGCACGTCGAGGCGGTAGTGCATGCGGTCGCCCGATTCGTATTTATAATCAAAGGTGTAGCTGGGGTTAAGCATAATTTCTTGATTCCAATGCCAGAAGTACTTCGTCCGCACCTGGGCTCCAAAGTTGCGTTGGGGTGATTCGTCGTAGCGGTTACGCCAATCGGTGCGCAAGACTTCACCTTCATAATAATTGTAAAGGAAATGGTTGAAGTCTTCTTGCCGCTTGTCGTTGTAGGAAAGGTTGCCATCAACTGACACTCCGTCCTGCGAATAGGGTATCTTGAAGAAACTCCAGAAGGACAAGCTACCGTTTGTAGTGCGGCTGTTGCCCATAGCTTGCTCTCCGTTACGACGGATGAGATTGCGCATGGTGGTGGTCCAATCGGGTGAGAACAGGCTGTCGAGGACGGAGACGTAATCACCTATTGGGCTCACGCTGAATGTCCCGTTCAAAAAATTATAGTTATAATCGTTCTTACGATAGTTGAAACTGGGGGAGAGGCTGAATGCGTGATGTTTCTGTTGGAAGTTGAATTTTAGCTCATGCTGTGTGCTTATGGAGAGATTACTGCTGTTAGTGCGGCTTGAAGTCACATTGTAGACATCGCCTCCGGGGAGGAAGTTGGTTGAGTTGCCACCCCATGCGTTCTCATTGTCGGTGTAGGTGATGTCTGCATTGCCCGACAGTTGGAAGCGGTCGCGCTTGTCGAATACGGAATAGTCCAGGCCTCCGCGTTTCGTTGATGTCTGTCCACCTGAAATGTCGAAGTCACCCCATCCTCCGTTGCCGTCGGGCTTGCGGCGATCGTTCACATTGTTGAGGTTGCCAAAGAGGGATAGGCGTGATTGTGGCGTATAGCGCATAGCAAAGAGACGACCGAGATAGCGGTTCTTTGTGCCATAGCCTGCTTCTGCGTTGGCAAGCCAGCCGATGGCGTACTGCCTTTTCAACTTCACGTCCATCACAAACCGGCCATCGTCAACTTTGCGACCCAGTAATTTGCTTGTCTCGCTTTCTTCGGTATACACTTTAACTTGATGCACCATATAAGCGGGCAGATTGTCGAGCAATACGGTGTTGTCTCCCTTAAAAAAGTCGCGTCCGTTGAGCAGAAGACTCTCCACGAACTTGCCGTTCACCATGATGCGTCCGTCGGGCTTCAGCTCTGCGCCTGGTAGTTGCGCTATTAACGCGTCAAGCATTGAGCCTTCCTGTAGTTGGAATGCATCGGCGTTGTATACCAATGTGTCGCCTTTCGTGTAGAACTTCACCTTGGTAGCTGTCACCACGACCTGGTTCAAAGATACGTCGTCCGTCGTGTTCGTAGCGCGTCGCATAGGTATATTCCAGAGAGTGACTTCAATGGGTTTTGATTTCCACACTAATCTTGTGGTCTTGTAGACGGTCTCATATCCCTTGGCTTCTAGTTTCACGATAAAATTCCCTTCCTTCTGTTGGGGCACATCAAATTTGAAAAACGTGCGGACTGTGCCGTTGCCACGATCCGTATGCTCAGAGCTTTTGGTGGTCAGCATCACTGTGCTGTCTGGTCGGAGCAACGAACAGGTCACTTCACCTCTGATAGCCTGACGTGTGAAAGCGTCTACAATGGTACCGTTGAAGTTCACTGGCGCTTTCTGTGCGAATGTATGCAGAGAAACAGAAATAAGGAATAGGAATAATTTTATGAATTTGCTTGTGAATGCTGGCATAAATAGAGATTAATAGGGGGTGTCGTGTCTAATCTTTCTTCTTGGGCTGTTTGCTAAACTTATATGCGACTTGTATAACTGCATAGGAT
>CALZJL010000170.1 GCA_945787625.1 uncultured Prevotellaceae bacterium | reverse complement strand
GAGAAAAATTGTGCAAGGCGAGAGAAAAATCAATAAACTTGTTTAATTGTTTTTCCGAGCCGCAGCCAATTTTATGTAAAAGTGACGACTTGACGGGTGTTTTTTCCAATCATTGGCTGTTTGGCTACGGATAGTCGTTAGACCTAACCAAACTGCAAACAAAACCAAACTCTTAGGGCTGATACTTCATTACGAGGTACCAGCCCTTTAGATTATCTTTATATGTTTCTACGATTTTATTCTACAATAATCTTCACGCTCTCGTTGCCAATCCTCACGATGAGTACTGAGCCTGATTGTGCGGAGAATGTTGCCACACCATTCGTGGCGCGTGCCACCCCGAGAGCTGTCCCGTTGAGAGTATAAAAATCCACCTTCTCATTGTCGTCGAGACCAGAGATAGTGATAAAGCCTGAGGCAGTCTGAATGGCGATGCCGCGCTTTGAGACGCTGTTGATGTCGGTGTCGTCGTCAAGGGCTATGATTGTCCCGAATGTGTTCCAAGGCTCGGTCATTTTATATGCGTCAATTGCTGATGCAGGGACGTAGAGTGTAGCATTGAAGCTTGAGAAATCAAATGCAAATGTTCCTGTTTCTGGTACTGTTTCTGCATAACAATATACATTTTTCAGATTTTCGCAGCCAAAGAAAGCATAATCTCCGATACTTGTCACAGAATTGGGAATTGTGACAGAGGTGAGACTGTAGCAGCGAAAGAAAGCATTCGATCCTATACTTATCACAGAATTGGGAATCGTGACAGAGATGAGGTTGTCAGAACAAGAGAAAGCATTTTCCCCTATACTTGTCACATTATACACCTCTTCGTCAACAGTAATTGTTTTAGGAATCGTAATCTTTCCAGTATATCTAATATAACCACTTGTGACTTCTGCTGTTTTTTTTGTTCAACAAGATTATAGTAAATACCATCGACTACGACATCATACGCCAAGGCAGTAAGGGGAAAGCAGACGCTGAGAATGAGCGTAGCAATGAAGAGAGTAAAACGTTGTTTCATAATCTTCGTCTCCAGACACTTTATCTCAGCCACAAGGTCTGGCGTTGGCTTGGGGTTAAAAATTCGCACCAAAGTTACAATAAACGTATTTTATCTCCAAACTTTCATTCTTCTTTTTGCTAAACAAGCTTAAAGAAGAGAGCGAGAAGGCTTAACTAATGTTGTTTTGTTCTTTTGTGTTTGGTTGTTTTGTTGGTTTTCTTCAAGTAAAACCAAATAACCTCATAACCTACTGGGCAGATACTCCTGGCTAAGAAGATGGGCAAGAAGCGCATCATAGCCATCGACACCGAGCAGGCCATCGACCTCCTCTATGAAGCCCTGAAATCGTAGACGTACATCAGAGACACGACGGCAGCTGATACAGCCGAGTCCCGTTGCTGCCCTTAATCAGAATGAGCCTGTCGCGTACGGGAGTTGAGGTGAGCCGCGACTTGACCTCCTCTACATCATCGAAGTGAGTGTAGTTTTTGAGAGACTTGGTCCTACATTTGGCAAACTCGCTGCCTACGAGCCACACCTCATCAAGACGCATCTTGCTGAGACGGTCCACGACCTTCTGATGTTCGGCAGTACTCTCCTGCCCCATCTCGCGCATATCGCCGAGGATAACCATCTTAGACGGGTGGCGTATCTGCCTGAAGTTGTCGAGGGCTACCGCCATGCTGCTGGCATTGGCATTGTAGGCATCGATGATGAGCTGGTTGTTCGGAGTCGTGAGATACTGGCTGCGATTGTTCGTGGGAGTATAGTCCCGGAGAGCAGCATTGATGTCGTCGATAGCGACACCGTAGTGCAGGCCTATGGTGATAGCGGAGAGGACATTGGGCAGGTTGTAGTCGCCGATGAGATGAGTCTGCACCTGACAGGCTGTGCCGCCGTGAGTGAGCCAGCGCAGTTTGAGGAAAGGATTGAACTGAGGTTCCTCAGGCTGGGGCTCTGCAGCAGCTCCCCCCATAGCCCACGTCTGGAGGGCAGAAGGTTGAGGCTGTGGCTCCGTGAGGTCTTGCTCGACTACGCCCTGCACGTAGGGTATCATCTGTAGCCCTCTGTCCATCGCCATCTCGACGAGATCCCAGTCCATCATGTTGATGAATGTAAACTTGCCACGGCTCTGGAGGTCGTCGTATAGCTCACCCTTGGTGGTTTTGACACCCTCGAAACTGCCAAAGCCCTCAAGGTGTGCGCGCCCCACGTTGGTGATAAGTCCGCAGTCTGCCTTGACCATGCCGGAGAGCTGCTTTATCTCGCCCGGGTGGTTGGCCCCAGTCTCGATTACAGCAATTTCGTGCTCTGGGCTTATCCTCAAGAGAGTGAGCGGTACACCGATATGGTTGTTGAGATTGCCCTGGGTGTAAAGCGTCTTGTATTTGCGCGAGAGGACAGCACTGATGAGTTCCTTGGTGGTAGTCTTGCCATTGGTGCCCGTCACTTGGATTATGGGTATCTGGAACTGCTCGCGATGATACGCAGCGAGATCCTGGAGTGTCTGAAGGACATCGTCTACGAGTATGTATCGCGAGTCGCCCTCGACCGCATAGGTCGGAGAGTCGATGACGGCTACGGCACAGCCCTGTGCGAGAGCTGCCGCAGCATACGCATTGCCATCAAAATTTGCGCCGCGCAGGGCGAAAAACATCGAGCCATGCGGGCATTGGCGACTGTCGGTCGTGACTTGCGGATACTGCCTGTAGATGGCATAAATTTCTTCTATGGTCATAGTTTTTTTAGCTAAAACTGAGGTTCGGATGCAAAATTACAACTTTTAAGTGATTTTCTTGGACTGGTATTTTAATTTCTTCACTAAAAATAAGTATTTTTGTAGCACATGAGTTACAATATGACTATAAATGTCAGAGGAAGACTGGTTTCCTTAGACAAACCGTTGGTGATGGGTATCCTCAACACCACGCCAGACTCGTTCTACGCCGAGAGTCGCTGTCAGGACACAGAAGCGATACGCGCCCGTATCCGCCAGATTAGAGATGAAGGAGCAGCAATGATCGACATAGGAGCCTACAGCAGCCGCTTTGGAGCAGACGACGTTTCGGCTCAGGAAGAACTCGCACGCCTACTGCCAGCCATAGCCTTGACACGCGAGGAGTGGCCCGACGCCATCATCAGTATTGACACGTTCCGCGCCGATGTGGCTCGCAAGGCCATCGAAACTGGGGCAGATATCATCAACGACATAGCCGGAGGCGAGATGGACGAAAAGATGTTTGAGACGGTAGCAGAGCTACACGTTCCGTACATCCTGATGCACATGCAAGGCACTCCGAGCGACATGCAGCTAAACCCCCAGTACGACGACGTGATGTGCGAAGTATTCCGCAGTCTCGGCCAGAGGGTAGAACGCCTGCATGAAATGGGGATAGCAGACATCATCATCGACCCGGGCTTCGGCTTCGGCAAGACCATAGAGCAGAACTACACGATGCTGCGCCGCCTGAACGAGTTCACCCTGTTAGGCTGTCCCATACTGGTAGGCATCAGCCGCAAGAGCATGATCTACAAACCGCTCGGCACGACGCCGCAAGGCGCACTCGCAGGCACCATAGCCCTCGACGCCATAGCCCTGACCAAAGGCGCGAATATCCTCCGCGTGCATGACGTCAAGGAAGCCGTGCAGACGGTT
>CALZJL010000169.1 GCA_945787625.1 uncultured Prevotellaceae bacterium | reverse complement strand
TTATTTAAAAATGTTTTTTTCCTGTGACAAAATTACGTAAATTCTACTAAATAGCACTTATGTCTGGTCATTTTTTTTGCAGATTATAGAATTCTGTCACTTCATCAACCGAGATACCCAAGACATTCATCGTACGGAACACTTCAGGAAGAGTCTCCTCAAAAAACTCTTTGCGCCGCACGTCAGAAATGGCATCTTTTGCACCAGTTTGCACATAATAGCCTAGTCCACGACGTTTGGCAGCAATATCATTCTGCTGCAGATAATCGAGAGTACGAGTAGTCGTATTTACATTCACCTCCGCATCGACCGCAAGTTCGCGCACAGACGGAAGTTTGTCCCCCTCTGCATACACGCCATCCAGAATCTGATCGCACAAATAATCTGCAATCTGCAAATAAATAGCTTTATGTTGTTTAAAATCCATAATACTACAATTATATATCGTATATCAGACTAATCAAGGGTTTCTACGAGTAGTAATCTGAGCATTGCAATAAAGGCGGTACGTCAAGTACCATATTGCCACAAACACAGATACCGAAAACACTAGCAGCAACAAAGCCCAATGCCATGACTCCGATTTTGCCAAAAAGACAACTATATCAGTACGCATTTCGGCAATCACCGGCGACAGTACGGCAAACATAACCATTGACACAAAGACTACCACCAACCAAAATACAATATGGTACAAAATCGTAGTTGCAAAAGATCTGCGATATTTCCATGCACTACCCAAGGCAAAAGTTGAGACAAAAGCATAGGTCAACAGATTGCCAGCAATCACAGTCATTACCGATGCCACAGAAACCTCCTCATGTAAATCTGGCAACATCTGACTGAAATTAGAAAAAGCATTAAACACATGGCCAGTAATCGAACTAATGTCAGTACCGAATCCGTAAGCCCCCCACACAAACAAGCAGTGCAACACATCTGCCGCTAAAATCCCCACGGCAAAAGTAACACAGTTAAAACACAACGTACGAACCACATGCCAAGAGAACTTCTCAAGATTTGTAGCAGGCAAAGTAAGCTCATTGACACGTCCCTGACGCGTATGGATACCATGAAACATCGAGTTCATGACAATCAGAGTCTGGAACGTAAACAAAGAGCAAGACGTCATGGCAATACCTATCGACCATATGCTGTCATTAAAGGCATATCCCACCAGATCATTGCCATTTGAACCCAGATAGGCCGTAACATAAGTATACATTGCAATCAGCACATAAACACCCACCACCATCGAAGTATACTTCACGTATGCCTGACGATTGATATATAAATCCCAACGAGCGACGTTAAGGAAACGGCTAAATTCAAACTTCTTCATAATCGTAATTAACATCTTTGGAACTCAAACTATTTACTACTCTCTAATACCCGAACAAAAAGCTTTTCAAGATCTACAGGCTCAGACACATTGATAGCCTCATCATAAAGCACCTTGTTAGGCTCGATTATAACCACATGATCAAGCAAATTCTCAACATCATGTACCTGATGAGTAGAAATGATAATTGTCCTCCCCTCGCCCATCCCCTGCACGACGACCTTACGGAATTGACTCTTAGAAAGAATATCAAGTCCGTTAGTAGGCTCGTCCATGAAAAGATAACGAGTACCCGCAGCAAGTGCGACACAAATATAGACCTTCTTCTTCTGCCCCATAGACAAATTGCCCAGATTAATATCCTCAGCCATATCAAAATCGGCAAGCATCTTGTAGAGCAACTGCTCATCAAAGCGCGGATAGAAAGGTTTGAGAGCCTTGACATAGCTACCCAAAGTCACACGCGGCAAATCATACTCCTCAGGAACGATAAAAACCTCGCCAAGCAACTCCGGGCAGCGCATCTGCGGATTAAATCCATCAATATCAATACGTCCCCCTTGAGGATTGAGCAGCCCCGACATAAGATACAGCAAAGTACTCTTGCCAGTACCATTTCTGCCAAGCAAGCCATAAACGCCCCCAGACTGGAATCGAAGAGAGAAATCACTGAGCACCCTCCTGCCGGGAAGATAGCCAAAAGTAATGTTTTCAATAGTTATCATAGTGTAATAGTTAAATAGTACACTGCAAAAGTATGACAAATATTGAATAGAGCAAAGAGAAACTTCGCTTTTAACAGAATTTTAACACTTCTGCTTTGACACCTTAATCTTCCAACCTAATAAAGCCACAAGCAAAGTCATCAGCGGACTTATGATATTAAAGAAACAATAAGGTGCAAAAGCCAGCACACTTACACCCAGTACCGAACTTTGAGTCATACCGCAAGTGTTCCACGGTATCAGCACAGAAGTCACCGTAGCACTATCCTCACACGTACGGCTCAACAAGCGCGGTTCATAGCCATGCTTCCGATATATATCCTTATACATACTCGTAGTGAGAATAATACTCAGATACTGGTCAGCAGCAGTAAGATTAAGCAACGTACCAGTAAAAGCAGTACACCCCACTATACTGAAAGTATTTTGAGCCAAACGTCTGATCGAACGCACAATAGTGTCAAGCATACGAGTAGCAGTCATCGCACCCCCGAAAATCATAGCACACACGATGAGCCAAATCGTACTCATCATACCACTCATACCACGAGTAGCCACAAGCGAATTAAGCGACTCCACACCCGTATCAATACTAGTACTATCATATATCGACATCATTACACCCTTAAAAAGCCCCTCGACAGACACCTCACCAGCCACCTCATAAAGCAAATGCCTTTGAGCGACCATCGCAGCCACACAAGCCAGAATCACGGCAATGAAAAGGATAATAATCGAAGGAAGCCTGCGTGCAATCATCACCCCAGTAAGCACAGGCACGAGCAACAACCATGGAGAAATGACAAACGTATCCCCCAGCACCGAGCACACCCGCTCCACATCGCCAGAACCCTCGCCCGTCAAAGTAAAACCCAAGATGACAAAAATAGCAAGAGTAATGACAAACGAAGGCACAGTAGTATACATCATATACCTGATATGCTCAAACAAAGGAGTACCCGCAGTAGAACTCGCCATAATAGTAGTATCACTCAAAGGAGAAACCTTATCACCAAAATACGCCCCCGAGATAATGGCACCAGCCACGCAGCCCACATTAAACCCCAGCGCTTCCCCAATACCCATAAGAGCCACGCCAATCGTGGCAACCGTAGTCCACGAACTCCCCGTCATGACGCTAACCACAGCACACACAACACACGATGTGACAAGAAACACATGCGGATTCAGCACCTGAAGCCCATAATAAATCATAGTCGGCACCACCCCACTCACCATCCACACACCACCAATAGCCCCAATGAGCAAAAGGATAATAATAGCAGACGACACCGAAGTAATCTTCTCCGTAGCAGCACGCTCGAAGTCTTCAAACGTAGTATCACCAAAAACCATGCCAAGCCCCACACACAGAGCCGAAGCCAAAATCAAAGCCACCTGCGAAGCCCCACCCAGAGCATCACTCCCGAAAGCAGTAACGACCAAAGCAATTAGTGCCACCAGGAATACCAGTGGCACTAACGAAAGATATATTGACGGAAGTTTCTGCATCAGCTTACCTTGTTAAGCTTACGGATAATCGAGAAGATAAACAAAGCAGCCACTACGCAAATCGCAGCGAGCACGCCCCAGAC
>CALZJL010000168.1 GCA_945787625.1 uncultured Prevotellaceae bacterium | reverse complement strand
AACAACTAAACAACAAAATAAATGTACACAACTATTGTAATTCTAATTGTCCTTGCCAGCGTACTGATGTGTCTCATCGTACTTATTCAGGAGAGCAAGGGAGGCGGTCTTGCAGCAGACTACGCCAGCGGCAACCAGCTCCTTGGTGCCCCAAAGACATCTAACGTTATTGAGAAAGCCACATGGACACTGGCAGCAATCATGGTCGTACTGAGCATAGCTTCAGTAGCAGCCCTCCCCGACGGCACGGCCGACAGCAGTGTGATGCAGCAGATGGAGCAGTCAGCCCCAGCCCTCATCAACACCCCGGCTACACCATCGGCCGAGCAGCCAGCAGCTGAGCAGCCAGCAGCAGCCGAGCAGCCAGCACAATAAAAAGAGCCTCCAAATCGTCAAATCATCAATGATACTGATAGCCGATAGCGGCTCGACCAAGACTGAGTGGGTCACTGACCAGCTCACGATACAGACACAGGGCATCAACCCCGTGCGCGACACCGAGGAGCAAATCCTCACGACACTGCGCACAGAGTTGGTGCCCCAACTCTACCCTACGCCAACATCGGTCAGCCAGATACACTTCTACGGAGCAGGCTGCATACCGCCTTATTCTGACACTGTCAGACGAGCCCTCGCCCAGACCTTCCCATCGGCTGCAATTCAGGTATACTCCGACCTTCTCGGAGCGGCTCGTGCCCTCTGCGGCCACGCCCCTGGCATTGCCTGCATACTTGGCACTGGCAGCAATTCATGCCTCTGCGACCAAGGTGAGATCGTAAGCAACATCTCCCCTTTAGGCTATATCCTCGGTGACGAAGGTAGCGGAGCCGTACTCGGACGCACACTGCTGGGCGAAATGCTCAAAGGCAGTCTCAAACATCTCTGGCCCATCTTTACCGACGAATACCACCTCAACACCACTGACATCATCGACCGGGTATACCGGCAGCCACAGCCCAATAAGTTTTTGGCTACACTCGTCCCTTTCATGCACCAGCACATCGACGACCCCCAAGTCAACCAGATGGTCATACACGAGTTCGAACGTTTCCTCCAGCGCAACGTCAGAGCCTACGGCCGCCCAGACTTGCCGGTAAATTTCGTAGGAGGACTGGCATCAAGTTTCCGCCCCCAACTGGAGGAAGCTTGTCAGCACTGCGGACTAAAATTGGGCACAATACTGCGCCGTCCGGCGACACGAATACTGTCATTTCACACCGAGAGAGCAACAAAATCCTAATATATGTTATTAAACATATACAAAAGTTTGCTCATTCACTAAAATATCAATACCTTTGTAGGACAAAAAACAATCTTTTTACCTTAAACAAACTAATACCTAAAGGATGATAGAGAGCCGCTGAGAAGCGCCTCTCTATTTTTTTGTGCAGAAAACGAAAAGAATCAGGAAATCACTTGGCAGCTATCATATCGTTGACCTCACCGATATAGTCAAGCAGTTCTTCCCTACCCTGACGATTCTCGCTGCTCGTGACGAAATATCTCGGCAGCTCCTCCCACTGGTTGCTCAACACCTCCATATACGTCTTGACATTGGCAGCTTGCCTACCCTTTGATATTTTGTCGCCTTTAGTGAATACTATCGCAAAAGGCACTCCATTCTCACCGAGCCACTCGATGAACTCCAGGTCTATCTTCTGCGGCTCATGACGCACATCAATCAAGACGAACAGCAGCGTCATCTGCTCGCGGTTAAGGATATACGAAGTAATCATGTGTTCAAACCTCTCCATATCCTTCTTGCTGCGCTTCGCAAACCCATATCCAGGCAAATCCACCAGATACCAAGGCCCTTGCCCGCCAACACGTGCAGTCTGCCCCTGTGCAGGCCTGTTGATAAGGAAATGGTTGATCAGCACCGTCTTGCCTGGAGTAGCACTCGTCTTGGCAAGCTTGCCA
The DNA here is from genome assembly GCA_945787625.1 of uncultured Prevotellaceae bacterium. The sequence continues at coordinate 1,744 of CALZJL010000168.1, read as the reverse complement.
TTGTCCGTCAGCATATTGATCAGACTGCTCTTGCCTACGTTGCTACGACCGATGAAAGCATACTCGGGCCACCCGTCCGAAGGACATTGTTCCACCCTCTCGCTCGACACTACATATTGCGCATTCTTGATTACCATAGACGAAATCCCTATCAGAAGTTATAGTTCAGACCCAAAGACAGCCACTCCTTGAGCATAAAATACGTCTCACTGTTGTTATAGTACTTCGTATCCTCATATCGCGGATAGATGAAGAACTTGGCCGAGAGATACTTGTTGATTGTAAAGTTGAACGTGTTCTCCCACTCTATCGTCGTATCTGAGAATCCGCGCAAGATCCAATACAGGCGGCTGTTCCACGACACGTTCTTGAATATCTGCCAGTTCAACGTCATCGTAGCCGAGGGGCCGAACTTGTGCAGGGCATGATGTTCTGCCTCGATACCATAGCGCGTAGCCAAATCCATATTGCTCACGAACCTCAGGTCGTAAGTGCCTGGAGCAAGGTATATATTGCCCTTGAGCTTGCCCTTGAGAGCCTCAAACTTCCAGTCAATACCGATAGAGAGAGCCACATCAAGAGGGTTCAGGAAGTTGGTTATCAACTTGTCTGAATTCTTCTCATACTGCGGCACTATCTGCGTCTGCACGCGCAACTGCGTGGTGTAATAGAAGTTTTTGATGGCCTTGTAGCCAAACTTCGTGTTCAGGCGAAGCATATTGTTGGTAGGCTTGAAATTACGCTTCTCATCGCCCTCTACAGTCTGAAATCCGATTTGCACATCAAGAGCGTTCTCCCACTGGATATTGCGCTTGTCGTCATAATTCATATTCAGATTGAGCAAGACCATAGCAGAGTAGCTCTTGTCACCACCCTGATACCAGTTTTCAGAGAAATAACTCTGAGTAAACTGCAACGAGCTCGACCCATAGAAACGCCAGAAATTAGGCTTCCTCACATGCAAAGACATATCACCCTCATCAAACATCGGAGAGAGAGTTACGTCATCAATCTGGTCAGAGAGCAACGCATCATACATGAGCGACGCATCGACGTCCTCACGCACATATCCTGCATCTTCCAACACCGATGCCGTCCGCGTCACTAATGAAGGATTGCCGGCATAGAGAGATGCCAAGACTTCGTTGGCAAGACGATTGCGCAACACCTGTACATCAGTAGACTCAGCCTGGAGCCCTGGCGAAAACTGCTGTAGCACCGAAGAATGATAAAACGTCGCAGGTGCAAACAAACGCAACAAATACGCACTCGGCCTTCCCTCGGCAACAGTGTCCAACGCTACCGAATCCCTCAGCACCGCCAGCGAATCAATCGCCCGGCCATATCTGCCGACCACGTCCACTTCCGTACCCTTTTGCCTGACCGCCTTCTTTTGTGCTACACCCGACACTGCACAGAGACACAAAGCAAAAATATATAAAAACTTCTTCATCACTATTTGTTTCGTTGGTTAGAGAAACACTATACGTGCTACAAAATTAAGCATTTTTTTTGGAAATTACACACAAAACTATTAAAAATAGCGCACGCATACACACTGTGCCGCAAAACAAACAGACAAAGGAGCCAGAATGTTGGCATAATTTGCTATCTTTGCAAGCCGTAAACTATAACAAACACATATATAGATGGACAAAAACACAATCACAGGCTTCGTGCTCATCGCACTCGTACTGTTCGGCTTCACATGGTACAGCCAACCCTCAGCCGAAGAGCAGCAGCA
>CALZJL010000167.1 GCA_945787625.1 uncultured Prevotellaceae bacterium | reverse complement strand
AAAAATACATTATATATATATATATATATATAATGTATACCTCCTTCCAGGGAGGGGGGCACTATATTAGTTTTGTATATTGTCATTTTACAAAAAGTCAAACTCTCTCTCTCAATATGCATACAAATATAATATATATTATATATATATTATAAACGCGGAAACCCACCGAAACCCAACAAAACCCAACGAAAACAAATTATTCCCAAATTTCCCCAACGAAACCAAAGGAAGCCCAAAGCGACCCCTTTGCGATGTTGTATCTTTGCATCGTGATTCACGGAAAATGCGCACAATCCCGAACTCATCCCGAAGGCTTAGCATTGTAAGTGTTGTTTGGTTATTTGGTTGTTTGGTGGTTTAGTTGGTTCATCTGGAGCTCAACAACCAACAACAATAAAACAACCAACCTCAAAACCTCAAAACCTTATAACCTCAAAAAATAACCTCAAAACCCTTTTTTGCCAAAAAAAATAATTATATTTGCATGCCTAATGTCGCTCGATTGGGTGAGAAGACCTCGGTTAAGAAAAAAGATTATACCAATCAACATGGAAAACAAACAATATAATGCCCTCTTCTCCTTCATCTGGAACATTGCCAACGACGTGTTGGTACACGCCTTCGAGAAAGGAGACTACAAAAAGATAATCTTGCCCTTTGTGGCGCTCCGACGCATCGACGTACTCCTCGAACCGACCAAGGCAGATGTGCTCCAAAAGAAAGAGTATTGTGACAGCCACGGCATCGTAGACTATACACCGTTTCTCACCCAAGTGACCGGCTATCCGTTCTACAACACAAGTGCCTTCACCAAGTATTTCTACAAGCCCGTACAGCTCCGCATCCTCGACGCCATCATGGAGGACATTCGCGCCATAGAGCGCGCCACAGACGGATTGCTGGACGAGATAATGAAGTAAACGACATGAATGAACTGACAACAAACGAGAATGTTCTGAACGACATCCGCAGGATTATAGAAGCTGGAAGACAGCAGGCGTATGCAGCAGCTGGGCAGATAGCCATTGCTACCTATTGGAACATTGGCAAACGAATAGTAGAGGAAGAACAGCAAGGACAGGAGCGAGCTAAATATGGCACAAATCTTATCGCTAATCTTGCCCGGCAGCTTACGCTGGAATTCGGTACAGGATATGGCAGGCGTAGCTTAGAGCAATATCGTCGTTTCTATCTGAGTTTCAAAGATATAAAGATTGCGAACGCGCGCGTTCGCAATTTGACATGGACTCATTTTCGTATCATAATGCGTGAAGCAACGCCAGAAGGAAGGCTATGGTATATGAAGGAAGCGTCAGAGCAGATGTGGAGCACACGTACCTTGGAACGTAATGTTTCCACGCAATACTACGGTCGCATGATGGCTGCGCAACGTAAGCAATTAGAACTTCCGCAGCCAGCCGTTGAAGGAGAAGATCCAAAGGAGTACATTAAGAATCCCGTTGTTGCAGAATTCATGGGATTTCGCAAGGATACAAAATATGACGAATCGCAGATGGAGCAAGCCTTGTTGGACAACCTTCAGCAATTTATTATGGAGCTCGGACGTGGTTTTGCCTTTGTAGAAAGACAGAAACACATCAAGACGGATACAGAAGACTATTATATCGACTTAGTGTTCTACAATTATCGAATGAAGCGATTTGTCTTGTTTGAACTCAAGACTCACAAACTGACACATCAAGACGTTGGTCAACTGGATATGTATGTACGAATGTTTGACGATCTTGTGAAGGGAGGAGATGACAATCCAACCTTAGGAGTGTTGCTTTGTACCGAAACAGACAAGACCATTGCCAGGTATTCCGTACTGCATGAGAGCGAGCAGCTGTTCGCTTCGAAATATATGGCCTACATGCCAACCGAAGAGGAACTCCGACGAGAGATTGAACAGCAAAAGCAGTTCTTCCTCGCCCAGCACGGTAAAGAAGAATCACTCAAGGAGGAGTAGACTATGACACAACGATACGACACTATAAGTGCAGAAAAAGTCACCTATCTCTACGACAAGTGCTCAAAGATAGACCTCCTTGTCGAGAAGCTAAAGGCAGAGATAGACTCCATCAAGGAGTACAAGCAACGCCTCATAAGCGACGTTGTGACAGGACAGATAAAAGTTTGCTAAGCATTATGGAAGACTACAGCGAATACATCATACAGGGCGAACCCGAAAAAAAGGAACGTATCAAGAACTGGATGACTGCCATCGGTTTGCAGGATGTTGATGACCTCAAGCCCTCGCAGTACTTCCTTGATACGGTCAGACAGAACATCGAAGGCAAGATTACGCTTAAAGAAGTTCGTAAACTTGTTGATCAATACTATACCACGAAGGAAGGTCTTCAACAAGAAAAACGCACGGAAGAAGCCGATAAGGTGGCTGTTCGCATAGCAGAACTGATTGCACACAAGACGTTCAGCTTCCGTCCTAACTGCCTTGCATCTATCCATCGCCATCTGTTTGAAGGTATCTATAAGTTCGCTGGAATATACAGAGATTACAATATTACCAAGCCTGAACTCGTTTTGCGTGGCGACACCGTCAGATACGAATCTGGCAATCTGATAAGCGACACTCTGGAGTATGAGTTTGATACGGAAAAGAAATTCTCATACGAAGGTCTCTTTATGCCGGAAATGGTGAAGCATATAAGCCGTTTCATAGCAAACGTATGGCAGATACATCCTTTTGGCGAAGGAAACACACGCACAATAGCTGTGTTTACTATACAGTTCCTGAGGCAATTAGGCTTTGAGGTTACTAACGAGATCTTTGCTGAGAACTCAAAGTATTTCCGCAACTCACTCGTACGAGCCAACTATACCAATATGCAGTATGGCATTACGGAGACAACGGAATACCTGGAGCGATTCTTCCGCAACTTGCTGATGGGAGAACATAATGAGTTGAAGAGCAGATACATGATCGTGGGAACAAAATGGGAAGAAAACACTGGTAGTACCCAAGAAACAGACAAAAGTACCCAAGAAAGTACCCAAGAAACAGGCAAAAGTACCCAAGAAATGATACTGGACGAGATTCACAATCATCCTTTTACTACTCGCGAACAGCTTGCCAAGGTCATAGGCATCTCTCCTGATGGCATCAAGAAGCAGTTGGACAAGATGAAGAAAGCAAAGCGCATCAAGCATGTAGGACCAACGAAAGGCGGCCATTGGGAAATCATAACAGAATAAATCACTATGGACACTTCAGAAACAGGACTCGAAAAGATAAAACAACTTTTCTGCCGTTTCCTTTCTCCAATAAGGCAAAAAATCGTAACTTTGTAGGGGGTTGTTATTTGGTCATTTAGTTGGCTTCGCCTTCGTTTCCTACGCTCGGCAGAGCAAGCAAGCTTTCTCTGCTCTTGCTTATCGGAAACGTTGTGTCTAACGACTATCCGCGACCAGACGACAAAACAACCAACCAAATAACCAAACAACTAACGACAAAACAGCCAACCAAACAACCAACCAAATAACCAAATAACCAAATAACCAAATAACCAAATAACCAAACAACTAACGACCCAAACAACAAAAATCCCAATGCCCCGCTTCCTACGAGCCATTATCCCACTACTCTCAGCTATGATGCTGTGCGGCTGCCATTATCAGGTGCAGAGAGAACGCCACTATACCACGAATTTCAATTTTGTGGTGATTGCCGACACTATGGC
>CALZJL010000166.1 GCA_945787625.1 uncultured Prevotellaceae bacterium | reverse complement strand
TTCCAGAATCCGTACTGCATGAACATCTGACTCTCGTCCTCAAAAAGATGCTCTGCGTAAATTCCGACATTCCACGACCTCTGTTTCCAATCGAGTCTCAAATGCCATGAACCTATATGATTGCCTGCAGCATTAGTATAAGCCTCATCACTTATATCACCGCCCTTACCAGGCACGAATGCAGTCCATAAATTGCCAGCTAAAGGTACACCCTGTGCAAAATCCTCTCCTAAATACCCACGGATGTTGTATCCCTGACCGCCAAACTGGCATGCCATTTCCAGACCACCAGTAAATATCAGCGGGAACCTCTTCTCATTGCCGATGCGCACAAAAAGAGCCTTGGAGTGAAACCAGCTATTGCGTGTATAGACAGCTTTAGTCCCCTCAGTAAAGCTCCTCTGCCACCCGTTATCCATATACAGGCCGTATGCAATGTGCGCCTTCAAAGACAAGAATCCCTTGGTTCCAGGCACAGTCCAGAAATCCGGCAATTCCAGTCTGACCTGAGGTAAAGGTCGTGCATTCTGTCCCAAAGTCAAGCCTCCGGTAGACAAAAGAGGATTCTTCAGTTCGCTTGTTCTCTGTTTTTGCCCGATAGAAAGATTTATCATTCTCCAACCAGCATCTACATACGCCTGTTGTATGTTGAAGTAGCTCTGCAGACCGTACCCAGCTGCCAAATCTATCCCATATCCCACCTTCCAATAACGCAACGAGTCAGCCTCTGCATCACGCCTCAGATAGGCACGAGTCAGGACAGAGTTAGACTTGAGAGCACCCAAGCCAAACCTGTTGCTGGTAAACCAAAAAGGCACACTTCCTCCTCCGGCCGTACCAGTCACACTACCACCATACTGCACATTTTCAATGAGCCGGTCAGTTTGCGCCTTTACACAGAATGCACACACAAACGACACGACAACAGCTACAACATATCTTTTCGTCATAAATCCTTCACAAATTCCTCATATATTAGTCCCCTTATCCATCGCTGGCATCTCTTTTATTTGTTTCAGAAGAGTCTTGTTCATCGACCTGCGTTCGGCATCATAAAGCCAGCCATACTTATTGAAATATTTAATAGCACTGAATATATGCACCATCAGCAACTTGAAACTATGATAGCTTAGCCTGCTATACCTGTGATATATACTGACCGTAGGCACGAACAAAGTCTTATATCTACGATGTAACCTGCGCGAATAGTCCACATCCTCCATATACATGAAAAACCTCTCGTCAAACAGGCCAATCTCCCTGACCGCACTGAGTCTCAGCATCATAAAGCAACCCGAGAGAAATGGTACATTCATGACATAACAATAACCAGAATCCCTCAGTTCAAACCTATTGTTCCTGCGCCTTATCAGACGTTCTGGCAGAAAAAACCTGCCAAACAAATCCATCGGAGAAGGCAGCAACTTAGCCAGATACTGAACCGAACCATTCAGATAATGTACCTTTGGCATAATCTGTGCAATCTCCGCATCCCCCTCCATCATCTTCCATAACGTAGGAATCACCTCTGGACCAAACCACACATCAGGATTGACCACCAAGTGATACTGGCTACCCTCTGCCATGGCCTCAACGAGGGCGACATTATGCCCTCCTCCATAGCCATTATTCTCATGGCGGATATATTTCAGTTCAAAACCTCGCTCCTTGTGCTTCAAAAAGTCCTCTCCCCTACGCATATACTCGTTGAGCTCACCCTCCAACAGGCAATACTCATCACTATGATCCACCACCCACAATTTTCTGATGGGCGAGACCAGCACGCTATGTAACACTGCCTCCAAATCAAGCAGATTATTGTTATATGTAACTATCGACGCAGTAATCATCCGTATTGGTAAAACGCATTTCAAACCGCAAAGGTACGAATTAAATCGCAAATCACGAAATTAATCAGCATTAATCGAATCTCTGACCTCCGACTCTTCACTCTGCATCTTCTTTCTGCGGCCACCAGTGTGCTCGTTAGAGCGCATTGCGCACAGCTCCATAAAAAGCTTCAGCTGCTCCTCTGGCATCGTACCAGCCTTGATACGCTTACGTTGATACTTCGCCCAATTGTTCAGCTGGCTATGCTTCTCACAGAAATGACCGTGCTCAAGCACATGTTTTCTCAACGCCTCATATTTTTCAAACCACTTATCCCTATTTTTCATAACCATCTACAATGACCATTAGTCTCTTCTGAATATATCTCTGGTATAGACCTTATCAGCCACATCGTCAAGGACAGCATCGTAGCGATTTGCTATGATAGCATTGCTTTGAGATTTAAACGAATCTATATCATTGACGACAAGCGAGCCAAAGAATGTCGTACCCTCAGGGAGTGTAGGCTCGTATATGATAACCGTGGCACCTTTAGCCTTGATACGCTTCATGATGCCTTGAATCGCACTCTGTCGGAAATTATCAGAATTCGATTTCATCGTCAGCCGGTATACACCAATGACGACCGGATCCTTCTGTCCGGCATACTGGTTTTGAGTACTATAGTCATACCACCCTGCTTTTCTCAAGACAGCATCGGCAATATAGTCCTTGCGCGTACGGTTGCTCTCAACTATAGCACTCATCATATTCTGGGGGACATCCTGATAGTTAGCCAAGAGTTGCTTGGTATCCTTGGGCAGACAGTATCCACCATAGCCAAACGAAGGGTTGTTGTAATGTGTGCCGATTCGGGGATCAAGACCAATACCCTGAATGATAGCAGCAGAGTCGAGATTCTTGACTTCGGCATAGGTATCCAACTCATTGAAATAGCTGACACGCAAGGCCAAGTAAGTATTGGCAAAGAGCTTGACAGCCTCAGCCTCCGTCGCCCCCATGAAAAGCGTCGGTATGTCTTGCTTGATGGCACCTTCCTGCAGAAGCTGTGCAAAGACCTTTGCATGACTAAGCATTTGCTCGACATGAGCCGCACCAAGATTCATCAGCTTGGGATAACCCACTATGATTCTTGACGGGTAGAGATTGTCTTCGAGAGCCTTAGACTCACGCAAGAACTCCGGAGAGAATAGGAGGTTGATCGTACCATACTTTTGGTAAAGTTTCTGGCAGTAACCCACCGGAATCGTACTCTTGATGACCATAGTGGCATCAGGGTTGACAGACAAGACGAGATCTATAACATCCTCGATATGATGCGTATCAAAGAAATTCTTGACAGGATCATAATTAGTAGGTGCGGCTATCACCACGAAGTCAGCATCCCTATAAGCCCACGCGCCATCGAGAGTAGCAGTCAGGTCAAGGCTCTTCTCAGCAAAGTAACGCTGGATATATTCGTCTTGGATAGGTGATATACGATTGTTGATCTTCTCAACTTTCTCAGGAACCACATCCACCGCAGTTACCTGATGATGCTGAGATAGAAGAGTCGCTATGCTAAGTCCGACATAGCCCGTACCAGCTACGGCTATCTTTAAATCTTGAAATTCTCTCATAATGTATCTGTATTTAAGTAAGTGGGACAGGTAATATCAATACATTGGAATAATGGTATTCGTCTCCCCAGACAATTCAAAATTGAACGAATTTGTTACATTAGTTCCAAAGAAGTACCCTTCGATTGTAGTGATGCTATGAGGCTTAAAAGGAACAGCACTGACAGTACAACTATGAAGGAGAGCATCACTGCTGTCATACATACTGATAACAACATCAGAATTCTGGCTTTCCGCAGT
>CALZJL010000165.1 GCA_945787625.1 uncultured Prevotellaceae bacterium | reverse complement strand
AGCAAAACAACCACAGAAAAGCCTTGCGAACCCTACACACCATAATACTCCTCACCCTCGCCCTTGCCAGCACAGCCCAGACCCGACTGGACTACTTTCTCATGCAAGCAGGCCGACACCGCCTCGACGGCAACATCACCCAAGCCGTCATGCTCTACAACCACTGCCTTGAGATAGACCCCAACTGCCCCGAAGCCACATATCAGCTCGGCATCAACCACATCGGCATACGCCAAGACAGTCTCGGTCTCGACAAGATACGCCGCGCCACCCAGCTCGACCCAGCCAACCCCTACTACCTCGGCTCTCTCGCCGCCCTCCTCCTCCATCAAGGCAACGACCGCGAAGCCCTCACCGTCCTAGAGCGCATATCCACCCTCCAGACCAAGCGCACCGACATTCTCAGCCATCTCGCCGAGCTCTACACCAAGCTCGACCAAGCAGACCAAGCCATCAAGACCCTCGACCGCATAGAGCTGATCGAAGGCAAGAGCCAAAGCCTCAGCGACGCCAAGTACGAGCTCTACATGCAGCAAGGCGACAGCATCTCAGCCTTCAGAGAGCTCGAAGCCCTCTGCGCCGAATACCCAGCCGACATGACCTACCTCATACAAATGGCCTACAGATACCAGCAGCGGGGAGACAACCAGCGCGCCATGCAGATCTACGACCAAGTACGCCACGCCGACCCCACCAACATACACCTCCAGATGGCCATGCTCGACTACTACAAGACCAACCGACAAGACAGCCTCTACGCGCACACGCGCGATTCCATAATAACCGCTCCCAACACCGACAGCCGTCTCCGCCTCACCATGATGCGCAGAGTCATACAAGAGAGCGGCGTCGACAGCACCACCCTCAACGCCATCACCCAGCGCTTCGAGCAAATCCTCGCCCTCGACACCACCGACACCGACACCTACGCCCTCTACGCCGCATTCCTCGAATACCGCCAGATGCCCGAGACCCAGCTACGCGACGTCATGCAGCGACTCCTGCGCGTACACCCCGACAACGAAGCCGCCACACGCTGGCTCATGCAGTACTACATCAATCTCAAGGACTACGCCGCCCTCGAAGAAATCTGCCGTCGCGGCGTCAACTATCACCCCGAAGAACTCACCTACGCCTACTTCCTCACCCTCACCCTCATAGAGCGCGACAACATCGACGAAGCCCTCCAAGTGCTCCAGCGCACCCTCTCCGCCGTCCAAGACCACCAGAACCGCCCCACCCTCGTCTCCGACATGTACAACATCATGGGCGACCTCTACTACCGCAAAGACCAGCACCGCCAAGCCTACCAAGCCTACGACGACGCCCTCAGCTACAACAAAGACAACGTACTCTGTCTCAACAACTACGCCTACTACCTCTCGCTCCACAACCAAGACCTCGACCGCGCCGAAGAGATGAGCTACCGCGCCATACACCTTGAGACCGGCAACAAGACCTACATCGATACCCACGCCTGGGTCCTCTTCATGCAAGGCAAATACCCCGAAGCCCAGCAATACATGGACCAAGTCGTCAGTCCCGACAGCAGCAGCCAGTCGCTCCTCGACGACCCCGACATCAGCCCCGTACTCATCGAGCACGCCGCCGACATATCGTGGATGAACTCCGACCGCGAGCGAGCCATACAACTATGGGACCTCGCCGTCAGCAAAGACCCCACCCAAGCCACCCCTCTACTTCTCAAGAAACAACGCCGACAAAAATACTACAAGAAATGAGACACCTCACATACATAATAACAACAGTCCTCGTCCTCGTCCTCACCTCCTGCTCCAGCACACGCAAGACACTCACCCCCACACCACCCACCACCACCACCCAAATCTGGCAGCCCGACGAGAGTCTTCAGAGCCGAATCAGCCTCCGCCTCGCCACCACAGACAAAGACATCACCCTCGGCGGCAACCTCAAGCTCAAGCGCGACGCCCTCATACAGATCAACCTCACCTACATCCTCGGCATCAACGTAGGCACCATAGAGTTCACCCCACGAGGCATCACCGTCGTGAGCCGCGCCACCCACCAATACGCCACCGCCACCTACGACCAGCTCAGCACCTACCTCAAACACACCATCACTTTCAGCAAAGTCCAAGACTACATCTGGGGACAAGGTCGCGACATACAACGAGGCCCCCTGACCATCACCGCCGACACCCACCGTCCCCTCACCGACGGTCGCACCCTACCCACACGCTACCAAGTCAAGCTCCAGACCACCAAGACCCCCCTCACTGCCACACTCCAGACCACCAGCATCACCCACGTCCAGCCCACCGACATACAAGCCCTCACCGTCGACCAAAACCGATACCAGACCCTCACCATCGAGCAAGTCGCCCGAATGCTCATGACCATGATAAAATAACCCCTTCCAACCACCCCGCACAATGACAGCCAGACACCTCCTGCTCACCCTCGCCACCCTGCTGTTCACCCTCGCCCTCCCCGCCCAGAACAGCAAGAAAGTCCGCGCCCTCAAAGCCCAGCAGACCAAGCTCCAGAAGCAAATCAAAGCCAGCCAGCAAGACCTCGCCAAAACCAAGAAAGACGTCAAGCAGGGCCAAAGCCACATACACTACCTCGGCATACAACTCGAAGACCGCCTCGCTCACATACGCAACATGGAAGCCGACATGGACACCGTCGAGACCCAGATAGCCCAGCTCCGCCAGCAGATCACCCAGCTCGACTCCCAACTCACCGACAAGAAACTCAAATACACACGCGCCCTACGCATAGCCAGTCAGACCCCCAAAGTCAAGACCCCCATCATCTTCATACTCAGCGCACGCAACCTCACCCAGATGTATCGCCGCGCACGCTACACACGCCAATACGCCGCCTACCAGTACGACATGGCACAGCAGATCATGCAGAAACAAGGCGAACTCATGGAGACCCAAAACAAATACCTCGAAGCCAAGCGACGCATGGTCACACTCGTCCGCGAAGTCATGTACCAACGCAAGCAGCTCAACGAGCAGCAAGTGGCCAAGAAGAAACAAGTCGAAGGTCTCAAACAGCGACAACAAGGACTCAGCAAACAAATCAGCGAGCAGCAACGCCAGCTCGCCAACCTCAACCGCAAGATAGACCAAGCCATAGCCTACGAGATAGAGCAGGCACGCAAACGCGCCGAAGCCGAAGCACGTCGCAAAGCCGAAGCTGCCGCCCGCGCCGCCGCCGAGCGCGCCAAGAAGCAAGCCAAAGGCAACACTCCCAAGTCCACCACACCCACCCCCAAGCCCAAGACCCCAGCCACCACAACGTGGCTCACCCCACAAGAACAGCAGCTCAGCGGACGCTTCGAGCTCAACCAGGGACGCCTCCCCGTCCCCCTCACCGGGCAATACATGATAGCCGGACGCTTCGGCACCTACAACGTCCCAGGCCTCAAGAACGTCCAGCTCGACAACAAAGGCACCAACTACGTAGGCAAGCCCGGAGCCCGAGCACGCAGCATCTTCGACGGCGAAGTCAGCACCGTCTTCCAGTATGCAGGCACATGGAACGTCCTCGTGCGCCACGGCAAATACATCAGCGTCTACTGCAACCTCTCGTCAGTCATCGTACGCAAAGGACAGAAAGTCAACACACGCGACATCCTCGGCACTATCCAAGACGATGGCAGCGGCAACTGCGTGCTCCACTTCCAGCTGCGCAAAGAGACCCTGAAACTCAACCCCGAACACTGGAT
>CALZJL010000164.1 GCA_945787625.1 uncultured Prevotellaceae bacterium | reverse complement strand
CGCTGGAAGGCTTCCTGTATGAGCTGCTCGTCGGTCATGATGGTGTGGTTTTACTTGAGTCTAAGTTTCTGGCCAGGGCGTATGTTGCTTCCCTTGATGCCGTTGGCGCGCCGTAGTGCGGCGACGGTGGTATGGTTGCGTTTGGCTATGGCACCGAGGGTGTCGCCTTTGCGCACGGTGACGGTGCGGCTTCCGCGGCCTGATGTCCGGCTTTTTGACTTGGGCGTGTTGTCGAGGCTCTGTGCTATGAGCATCGCGTCTGCACTCACTCCCGACGCATCGGTGTAGATGCTGTCTCCAGACTCTATGAATGCGTTGATTCCGTCGAGTGGCATACGCAGGATACATTTGCGTCCGGCTCCGGGTATTCTGTTGGTGCGGTACTGCGGATTGAGTGCTTTCAGCTCTTCGAGCGGTATATTGCATAGCGTGCTGATTCTGTCCATATCGACATTGCGGCTAACTACAATGGTGTCGGTGCCCATGGGGAGCTTGGCGTCTGCGGGGCAGATGTTGTGGTCGCAATAGTAGTTCATGATATAGTTGGCTGCGATGAAGGCCGGTACGTAACCGCGTGTCTCGGCAGGGAGGTATGTGCTGATTTTCCAGTAATCCTTTTCGCCTCCGGCTCGCTTTATGGCTTTGCTGACATTGCCTGGACCGCAGTTGTAGGAGGCGATGACGAGGGTCCAGTCGCCAAAGATGTCATAGAGGTCTTTGAGCATGTGTGCTGCTGCATAGCTGGCCTTGACGGGGTCTCGGCGTTCGTCGATGAGGCTGTTGATCTCGAGACCGTACTGTTTGCCTGTGGTGGGCATGAACTGCCAAAGACCGCCTGCTCCCATGCGACTCGTGGCGTTGGGGTTGAGCGCACTTTCTATGACGGGCAGGTATTTCAGTTCGAGCGGTAGCTGATATGATTCGAGGGCGTCTTCGAAGATGGGGGTGTAGAAGTTGCTCGCACCGAGCATCATGGCTACGGAGCGGCGCAGACGCCCAATGTATTGGTCGATAAATTTCTGTACGACTTGGTTATATGGCATGTCGATGACATTGGGCAGTATGCTTAAACGGTACTTGTATTCGTCGGGGGAAAATGTGATGATGTCATCGGTCGACGTACAGTTGGTGCCATCGTAGGTGAGGTAGGCCTTGCTGCTCCAGTCTTTCATCATGCTGTCTATCTCGGCGTCGAGCATACCCTCTGGCAGTGGGATTACTTCGTCTTTGCCGAGGTTGTCGTTGTAGACGGTTATGTCGTTTTGGGCGAAGCTTGTGGATGAAATGAGTGCTGTTATGGCACAGGCTATACTGTATCTGAGTCTTTTCATGTCTGTTTGTGGGTATGGGTTAATATGTGATCAGTACGGAGACTCCTGGTGTGACTCTGTCGGGAGTGAGCGGGCTGCCTTGTGGGGTAGAGACACACGCGGGACTCCATTGCAGCGAGAGGTCGCGGCCTATGTCGAACGTGCTCAGTTCGGCATCGACATAGGCGTCGATGACGCTTAGGGCATATACGGCGGCGAAACTGAAGATGCTCAGGTCGCGGTATTTACGATAGAAGTCTTTCTTGCGCTTGAACATGCTGGCGAGCTGCTGTTCGCGCCCTTCGACCTTATAGTTGATGGGGAGCATTTCTTCGTAGCTCTTGGTAGTGGGGTCGTCGTCGGTGATGTCTTGATATGCCTGCGAGTAGTCGCGGAGCATCTGTCCGTTCCATGTCAGGGCGTAGGCGCAACCTATCACTCCGCCATAGAAGATGGGCAGTTTCCAATACTTGCGATTGTATATCTGTCCTCCTCCGGGAATGACCATGCCGAGCCACATGGCACGGATGGGGTCGGGCTTCCAGTTCTGGTATTTGCTGGGCTTGAAGCTGATGGTGTCTTTGAGCAGCTTTTCGGAGACTTTAAGCATCTTGGCATCGAGGCGTAGGGTGTCGCTGCTGACGGGCACAACATCGGTGACAAGCGAATCTGCAAGCAGCGACGCTTGTATGCAAACTGGGCTGAATAGCACAAGTATGCCGACAATCACGGATTTTACACGTATGTCTGTCACTTTGCCCTGTCAAGTAGTTCGATGATGCGCTCCATATCGCGCTCGCTTGTGAAGGGGATAACTATCTTGCCTTTCCCCTTGTCGGAGCAGGTAAGTTGTACCTTGGCCTGGAAAAAATTGGAGAGACTCTCCTTGAGTATGTTGTACTCCTCGCTTAGCTTGGCTTTGCGTGCTACGATGCGCTTGCCTTCGCCAGTCTTGACGCTGCCTCCCTCTGAGAGTTCCTTGACCATTTGCTCTACCCGACGCACACTCAGCCCTTCTGCCTCTATCTCGTTGAAGATGCGTATCTGCAGTTTGGCATCGTCGAGCGCAAGCAGGGCGCGTGCGTGTCCCATCTCGATCTTGCGGTCCTTGAGTGCCATCTGTATCGGTGCTGGCAGTTTGAGCAGACGCAGATAGTTGGATATGGTGGCGCGCTTCTTGCCGACGCGCTCGCTCAACTTGTCTTGCGTCATGTCGTAGCGTTCTATGAGATTCTGATAGGCCAGGGCTATCTCCAACGAATTGAGATCCTCACGCTGTATGTTCTCAATCAGTGCCATCTCCATGACATTCTCATCGTCGACCGTGCGTATGTACGCTGGTATTGACTCCAGCCCTGCCATTTGACTCGCACGCCAGCGTCGCTCGCCGGCTATTATCATGTATGTGCCGTCGCCCTCATCGCGCAGGGTGATGGGCTGTACTATGCCGATCTCGCGAATGCTGTCTGCAAGATCGTGCAGGGCTTCATCATCAAACTCACGTCGCGGCTGGTTGGGATTTGCCTTGATTTGCGACACGGGCACCTCATTGATGCTACGGCTGCCGGCGGTGTTTACCTCTTCGGTATTGATTAAGGCGTCGAGTCCACGCCCCAGTGCACTGTATCTTTTCTTTATCGCCATTACTTTTCGTTCTTCTCAATTATCTCTTGGGCTAATTGCAGATGGTTTTTTGCTCCGGTCGAGTCTGCATCGTAATGCAGGCATGGCAGGCCATGGCTCGGAGCTTCGCTCAGACGCACGTTGCGCTGTATGACGGTCTTGAAGACCAGCTCACGGAAGTGGCGCTTCACTTCATCGTATATCTGGTTGGCAAGGCGCAGACGGCTGTCGTACATCGTCAGCAGGAATCCTTCTATCTCCAGGTGGGGATTGAGCTTGGACTTGATGATCTTGATGGTATTGAGCAGCTTGCTGATACCCTCCAATGCAAAATATTCGCACTGTACAGGGATAATGACGCTATCGGCTGCTGTCAAAGCATTGACGGTGATGAGTCCAAGCGAGGGACTGCAGTCTATCAGTATATAGTCGTAGTCCTTGACGATCGGTTTGAGCATATTCTCCATTATACGCTCGCGAGTAGGCCTGTTGAGCATCTCTATCTCTGCTCCTACGAGATCGATGTGACTGGGAATGATGTCGAGGTTTTCTACATCGGTGCTGTAAATTGACTCACGCACGTCAACGCCATCTACGAGACAGTTATACACCGTGCTGTCTACTTGCGATGAGTCTACCCCCAGACCGCTCGATGCGTTTGCCTGAGGGTCTGCATCTATAAGTAGCACTTTCTTTTCCAAAGCTGCCAACGATGCTGCGAGGTTCATGCTCGTAGTGGTCTTCCCTACTCCACCTTTCTGGTTTGCTAAAGCAATAATCTTACTCATTTTGCTTCCATTCTAATCTTACACGCGTACAAAGTTACGAATAAGCGAGAACAATTCCAA
>CALZJL010000163.1 GCA_945787625.1 uncultured Prevotellaceae bacterium | reverse complement strand
AGACAGACAGAGACAGAGATGATAGAGATAGCACACATCGAAAACGACTACACCAGCAAATTTGGAGTACCCCGCCAGAGCGGCCTGACCAACGCCATGCCCTCACGCATCATCTTCTCAAGCCAATACCGCAACCCCGACGCCCTCCGCGGCATCGACGGATTCTCACACCTCTGGCTGCTATGGAGGTTTGACAACCCCGCCAAGCAAAGCCTCACCGTACGCCCGCCACGACTCGGAGGCAACCGCCGCATGGGAGTATGGGCCACACGCTCCCCCTTCCGCCCCAACAACATCGGCCTGTCATGCGTCCGCCTCATACGCGTAGACTGGCACACCATCCAAGGCCCCATCCTGTGGGTAGAAGACGCCGACCTGATGAACGGCACCGCCATCTTCGACATCAAGCCCTACCTCCCCTTCACCGACTCACACCCCGACGCCACATCAGGGTGGTGCGCCCAAGCCGAGCAAGCCATACACCCCTTAGACGTTCACATCAGCAGCGAAGTCCAACACCGCTACCCCTTCACCCCAGACCAGTGGGACACCATACGCCAGATCCTGACACAAGACCCACGCCCACACTACAAAGACGACAACCCCCACACCACCTACAGTTTCGAGTTTGCCAGCCATACAATCACGTTCAGAGTCAACGACAACAAATTAGAACTCATCTGACACAATCCCCATGCCAGCCACACGCCAACAAAAGATGTACCGCGTCACCCTCGCAGGCAGCATCGTCAACGCCCTCCTCCTCATACTCAAGTTCGCAGCAGGCATCATCGGCCACTCCGCCGCGATGATAGCAGACGCCGTACACTCGCTCAGCGACTTCATCACCGACATCGTCGTAATCGCATTCGTACGACTCAGCAGCAAACCCGCAGACAAAGACCACGCCTACGGCCACGGCAAATACGAGACCATCGCCACCTCCATCATAGGTCTCGCCCTGATGGCAGTAGCAGTCAAACTCGGTTGGGACGGCATACGGAAAATCTTCCATGTCATACGCGGAGGAGAGCTGCAATCACCCGGCATCATAGCCCTCATCGCCGCCATCACAAGCATCATCGCCAAAGAGTGGATATACCGGGTGACCCACCGCGTAGCCCGCCAAGTCGAATCCCAAGCCCTCGAAGCCAACGCCTGGCACCACCGCAGCGACGCCTTCTCATCGATAGGCACAGCCATCGGCATAGGCGGAGCCGTCGCACTCGGCAGCCGTTGGACTATCCTCGACCCCATCGCCGCCGTCATCGTCAGCATCATGATCTCCATCACAGCCCTCAAGCTGATACGCAAGTCCTCAGGCGAACTCCTCGAAGAAAGCCTCCCCCAGGAGACAGAGCAGCAGATCGTCGACATCGTATACCAAGACCCCCTCGTCACCGACGTCCACCACCTCCACACACGCCGCATAGGCAACATCATCGCCATCGAGATGCATCTGCGCCTGCCCAAAGACATAACCCTTGAGCAGGCGCACACACATGCCACAGCCATCGAACGTCACCTGCGCGACACCTTCGGCTCAGGCACACACATCATGCTTCATATCGAGCCCACCAAGCCCTAAACCCTCGACAATCGAGCCTTACTCTCCACGACATTCAGCACATAGTCAGCCAGCTTCTCATACCCATTGATGACATCTATATAGAAAGCCCCCAGCTGATAGTCATACGCACCCTGCGACAGTTGCTTCAGGTTATCTTCGCGCAGATACGTACGCAACTTGTTGATCTCCATCTCCACCCTATAGCTGCGGCTGATATCGTGCCCCTCACCCTCAGGCTTGTCAAGCACATCGACCATCAGCGCCACAGCCTCAGACACCATATCCTCGACCGACTTGATATTCGCCAACTGCACCTCAGTAAAGTGCTCCTTGCAAGCCTGACGCTTGCGGCTCAACACACGCGCGATATTGTAGGCACAATCACCGATACTCTCCAGATCGTCGACCTCACGCAGCATACGCTGCACCTGACGCTTGGCATCATCAGACAGCCTGCCCTCACTCACCTGCTGCAGATAGTGAGCAATCTCATACTCCATATTGTCCGTAATCCCCTCATAGTGCTTCACCTTCTCCAGCTTGGCCTCAAAGTCAGCATCGTCCTCCACCCCATGCATATCCACAAGATAAGCGAGCTGCTTCTGACAACGCTTGCCAAACAAAGCAATCTCATTGCGAGCCTGCAATAGCGACAACTCCGCCGTAGACAGCAGCCCCGCCGTGATAAACTGCAACTTCTCAGGCTCGTCCGTCTGCTTCTCAGGCAGCACCCTGCACACCAGCATCTCAATCTGACGCACGAACCAAATCAGCAGCAGAGTATTGACGATATTAAACGCCGTATGGAACGCCGAGAGCTTATACAAATCATTTCCGCCCCCCATCACATTGTCCACAAACCAGCTCACAGCATCACACGCAGGGTAGAACACCATCAGCACCACCACCACGCCAAACACATTGAAAAACATGTGAGCCAAGGCAGCACGACGAGCCTGCGTATTGGCCGTCATCGAAGCCACAAAAGCCGTAATCGTCGTACCGATATTCTGCCCCATAGCCAGAGCCGCAGCCTGCTCAAACCCGAAGCCCGGTATATTCATGCCAAACAGCATCAGCGTGATAGCCATCGTAGCAGCCGAAGCCTGCACAATCATCGTCACCACAGCACCCACAACCACAAACAGCAATATCGTCAGAAACGACCCCTGAGGCACATTGGCCAGCATACCAGCCACCATATCCCCGATATTCATAGCCGTAGCAGCCTCCTGCAAGAAGCTCAGACCCATAAACAGAAACGAGAATCCGAACACAAACTCCCCCACACTCTTCCTGTTACCCTTCCCACTGAAGATCAGAGGCATACCCACCGCCAGCATAGGAATAGCAAACGCAGCGATATTCACCTTAAAACCCACCGCCGAGATAATCCACGCCGTCACCGTAGTACCGATATTCGCACCCATGATGACACCGATAGACTGTCCCAACGTCATCAGGCCCGCATTTACAAAGCTCACCACCATCACCGTCGTAGCCGATGAAGACTGGATAAGCGCAGTAATCAGCACACCAGTCATCACCCCCATCACACGATTCTTCGTCATAGCAGCAAGCACACTACGCAGACGATCACCCGCAAACTTCTCGAGCCCCTCACTCATAGTCTTCATACCAAACAGAAACAAGGCCAAAGAGCCCACGAGCGAGAACACATTAATAATTAAATCCATAAAAAACACAATTAGTTTGCCACAAAAATATTACAATTCTATGAAATTTTTGTTAAAACCATGTTACAATTGTGTTACATGCGCAAAAAAAGTCCGAAAAAACCACCTCACCTCAGGCGAATCATACGTTTTGCCGACATGAAGCCACCCCATCTTCCGACCTCGTAGCCTCAGGACCAGCAATCCTGCCGCCCTCGACCGAAAGCGTCACCAGCTCGCCGTCTATATGACAACGCTGGAAGGAGCAGAGCAAAAATTTTTGCTCAACATTTGTATCAAATTCTGTAAAACAGTCCAACTTGACACAAATCAACAATTTTGTTGGATTTCCAAAGATAATTCCACAATTCTTAGGCAGTTTAAAAACTTTTTAATACCTTTGCGTACGGTTAGATACTTCTCTTGCTAAGAGATGAACAAAGATAAAAGACAACAAAGAGCGTAGCAATCCAACAAAAAAACGCAATGACAGACAAAGATGAAACCGCAAGCTGACAGAAAGTATAGCTCCAAGAGCCAACTTTC
>CALZJL010000162.1 GCA_945787625.1 uncultured Prevotellaceae bacterium | reverse complement strand
AGCGGATTCTGAAATTCCATACTCATCAAGCTAACAAATCATACAGTTTCCATACTATCCAACCCAGCGTAACGACAGCAATCACCGCGCCCAAAGTCATAATCATACGCATGGCGATTACCTCATTCAGACGCTCCTTGTCGGTCTCCTTCACCACCTCAGGTTCAGGCTTGGCATTGGGATCCTGCTCAAGTTTTGTCTCATTGACATACTGCAGAGCATAATACAGATTGGCATCATTCTCATTGATCTGTGTAGTCCACTTGGCAAACTTCACCAGATCCGCCGTGCGGAATATCTCACGGAGTTCATCAAGCGACTTCTCGTCGCCGTCAGCCACGAGCCTCTCGATTATCTCAGACGAAGTCATCTCCATAGCTGAGAATCCATATCTGTCCTGGATGTACGTACGCAACGTATCGGTCAGACTGGTATAATATTCCTTGCTGTCCTCCTGAGCCCACTGTTTGCTATCCTTGAGAAGCTTGATCTGTGAGATAGCAACCTCGTGTGCAGGCAGCTTCTTCTTGCGACGTACGAGACGAACGATAGGTTTGCCCGAGCGAATGCGGTAGAAGAGCCAAACTATCAGCCCTACACACAAGCACACTACCGTGACGCCATACGTGATACCTCTAAAATCATCCCAGCAGAAAGGCACCTCCTGAATCTCGCGAGGAGGGAAGAACTGGTCCGTATGCACGGTGTCCACATCGAAAGTGTACACCTTCAAAGCCAGCTGGTTGGTCTGCAACTTCTGTTTGCCCACCACTACCGACAGAGGCGGTATATAGTATAGCGACGAGTCCCATGCAGTTATGATATACCGCTGCGACACCTGCCACTGCTTGCCATTGTTAAGCTCGACAGTATCAGCCTTGGGCATACTGACTATCTCCAGATTGGGCAGGAGCAAGTCTCCAGGCTTCAGCTTCGGCATCTGCAACTTTTCGCCCTTAGGCATCGACACCACGAGCTCTATCCCGTCCTGCTGACCCACATACATTTCTACGCTGTCGATCCTGGCAGTCACCGTGACCTGAGCCATGGCACACAAGCAGTTTGCCAATATACATATAAATATGAACAGACGTCTTGTAAACACTTTTCCTATTGTATTTTGTAAATTACGGAATCAAGCCCTACTCTTGAACATGCGCATCAGTGCCGTCACATAATCCTCGTCTGTGCGCACACTGACAGTATCAACACCGCTGCGCTGGAAAGTATCCTGCAGCCGTCCCTGCAAGCCACGCCACCACGCAGCCTGTAGTCTGCGCACCTTCTTGCTGCTCGTATCGATGAGCATCTCCTCTCCCGTCTCAGCATCACACACGCTCATCAAGCCCACGTCGGGCAGTTCCTGCAGCCTGCGGTCGTACACCTGTAGAGCGATGACATCATGCTTGCGCGCAGCGATAGTCAGCGGCAGGCGGAAATCCTTCTCGTCGACAAAGTCACTCAACACAAATGCCGTACAACGACGTTTCATCACCTGCGTGAGAAACTCCACAGCCTGTGCCACATCAGTCCTGCGGCTCTGAGGCTGAAATTCGAGCAGTTCCCTGATTATATACAGTATATGCTTGCGACCCTTCTTGGGAGGAATGAATTTCTCAATCCTGTCCGAAAAGAATACCACGCCAATCTTGTCATTGTTCTGTATCGCGCTGAAAGCAAGCGTCGCAGCAATCTCTGTCAGCATCTGACGCTGCGTCTGCCTGATCGAGCCGAACTCAAGGCTGCCGCTCACATCGACCAAGAGCATCACCGTGAGCTCACGCTCCTCCTCAAAGACCTTGACATAAGGCTTGCCGAAACGCGCCGTGACATTCCACTCGATGTCACGTATGTCATCGCCATACTGATACTCGCGCACCTCAGCAAAAGCCATACCCCTACCCTTGAACGCAGAGTGATACTCTCCGGCAAAGATATTGTTGCTCAGCCCCTTGGTCTTGATTTCAATCTGGCGTACCCGTCTAAGAATCTCAGATGTCTCCATCTCCTGTCAGCTCATCATGCCCTACAGACATCAGGGCACCTCAACCTTGTTTATTATCTTGCTTACAATCTCCTCCGAAGTCACATTGGCAGCCTCTGCCTCATACGTCAGTCCGAGACGGTGACGCAGCACATCGTGAGCAATAGCCCTGACATCTTCAGGTATGACATAGCCCCTGCGCTTGATAAATGCGTATGCACGCGCAGCAAGAGCAAGATTGATACTTGCACGGGGACTTGCGCCAAACTCGATGTAATCCTTGACCTCAGGCATACCATACTTGTCAGGATAGCGAGTAGCAAACACTATATCGGCTATATACTGCTCAATCTTCTCATCGAGATACACCTTGCGCACCACAGCACGAGCCTCGATTATATCGTCAGTCGTCATGACGGCACTCACCTTGGCTCTCTCGCCCATGATATTCTGACGAATGATAAGCTTCTCCTCGTCAATCTTAGGATAGTCTATCACCACCTTAAGCATGAAACGATCGACCTGCGCCTCGGGCAAGGGATAGGTGCCCTCCTGCTCGATAGGGTTCTGCGTAGCGAGCACAAGGAAAGGCTTGGGCAAGGCAAACGTCTCCTTGCCGATAGTGACCTGACGCTCCTGCATAGCCTCAAGCAGCGCACTCTGCACCTTGGCAGGCGCACGGTTTATCTCGTCAGCAAGGACGAAATTGGCAAAAACCGGTCCCTTCTCGACCGTGAAGCGACTCTCCTTCTGAGAGTAAATCATCGTACCGATGACATCAGCGGGGAGCAAGTCCGGAGTAAACTGAATACGGCTGAACTGAGCGTCGACCAACGACGCCAAAGTCTTGATGGCCTGAGTCTTGGCCAAACCTGGCACACCCTCAAGCAATACATGTCCGTCACTAAGCAAGCCGATGAGCAGACTCTCGACCAAATGCTTCTGACCCACGATGACCTGCGACATACCCGTCTGCAGGTTAGTAACAAATGCGCTCTGACGCTCGATCTCCTCGTTCAACGCGCGAATATCAAATGAATCCATACAAACAGATTAAAAATTTTCTGCAAAGATAAAAAAATTCCCACTCATACCCGAATAGTACGTATTAAATATCCTTGCAGATTTTTAAAAGTGTGTTAATATTTCCTCACCAGCTTCGGAATGCGTATTGGGTCGCCTATCCGTATCAGGTTTGGATCCTTGAAATCATTAAATACTACCAAATACGGCATCAGTTTCTGACTGCCCAACTCCTTGCCAGCCACCTTGTACAAAGTCTCGCCGACCTGCATCTTGTGTACCACACCCATATCGCCCACTATCCAGTAGTCTCCACCCTCCACCTGCCTGTAGTTGCGGGCAAGCACCTCGGGCGAAGGCTCAGCAGGCTTTTCCGGCTTAGTGTGTTTGGCAGGTTCAGCAGAACTAGGAGCCACAGCGGCACTATCGCGCCTTGCTAAAGCAACACTGTCCTTGCATTCACCTACGACAGCCTTCTGCGACCTTACCGTCTTCTTCTTCTTCACAGGCACCGTACTGACAGCAGGCTGCACAGACTCATCGTGCTTCGGCAAGGTCTCCTGACGCTCAATTCTGATGGTAATACCGTCCAAGACCCTATAATAGCCGAGGAAATACATACCGACAGCAATACACAACGTGACACAGGCCCATATCCAGCCATGCAGTCTGCCCTTGCCAGTAGTCTCCGACATCACCGTATTCTGCATCACCCGGACATCAGATTCAGCAGAATCACTATCGCTGACAGACTCTGGTTCATCAGAGACAGACGGTGATTCGTCAGAGTCAGAGTCA
>CALZJL010000161.1 GCA_945787625.1 uncultured Prevotellaceae bacterium | reverse complement strand
TTGCCACCACAGTTGCCTCCTTGACAGTTGGGGTCTGCACCTGGCTGAGGACCTGCCTGCTGCTGAGCCTGATACATCTTGGCTGCTGCCTGCTGGAGCTCGTTGGTAGCTGCGTCGATAGCTGCGAGGTCTTGTGCCTTGTGGGCATCACGCATCTTGTTGAGGGCTGCCTCTACCTCGGCTTTGACATCTGCGGGGAGCTTGTCGCCTGAGTCCTTGAGCATATTCTCGGTCTGGAAAATCATGGAGTCTGCCTGATTGAGTTTGTCGACCTTTTCGCGCTCCTTCTTGTCGGCATCGGCATTGGCCTCGGCCTCTGCCTTCATGCGCTCAATTTCCTCCTTAGAAAGACCTGAGCTGGCTGTGATGGTGATGTGCTGCTCCTTGCCTGTTGCCTTGTCCTTAGCACTTACGTTGAGTATGCCGTTGGCATCGATGTCGAAGGTTACCTCAATCTGTGGTACGCCACGGCGTGCTGGTGCGATGCCGTCGAGATTGAACTGGCCTACGCTCTTGTTCTGTGACGCCATCGGACGCTCACCTTGCAGGACGTGAATTGTAACGGCTGTCTGATTGTCAGCAGCGGTAGAGAAGACCTCTGACTTCTTGCATGGGATTGTGGTGTTGGCATCTATGAGCTTGGTCATTACGCCACCCATTGTCTCGATACCCATTGACAGAGGTGTCACATCGAGCAGTACGATGTCGCTCTTGTCGCCGGTGAGTACTGCTCCCTGGATAGCTGCACCGATAGCTACGACCTCATCGGGATTTACGCCCTTGGATGGTTCCTTGCCAAAGAAGTCTGCTACGAGCTTCTGTACGGCTGGGATACGGCTTGAACCACCTACGAGGATGACTTCGTCTATATCGCTGTTAGAGAGGCCTGCATCGCGCATAGCATTCTGACATGGCACCTTACAAGCTTGTATCAGGCCGTCTGCGAGACGCTCAAACTCGCTGCGTGTCAAGGTCTTGACAAGGTGTTTGGGCACACCGCCCACGGCTGTGATGTAGGGGAGGTTGATTTCTGTAGATGTGGTGCTTGACAGCTCAATCTTGGCCTTCTCAGCAGCCTCTTTGAGACGCTGCAATGCCATTGGGTCTTGCTTAAGGTCAATACCCTCTTCATTCTTGAAGCCATTTGCAAGCCAATCGATGATCACTTGGTCGAAGTCGTCACCTCCGAGGTGGGTATCACCATTGGTTGAAAGGACTTCAAATACGCCTGAGCCGAACTCAAGGATTGAGATATCGAATGTACCGCCACCGAGGTCGAAGACTGCAATCTTCATATCCTTGTGGGCCTTGTCTACGCCGTATGCGAGTGCTGCTGCTGTAGGCTCGTTGACGATACGCTTCACTTCAAGACCTGCTATCTGGCCTGCTTCTTTTGTAGCCTGACGCTGAGAGTCAGAGAAATAGGCTGGGACGGTGATGACTGCCTCTG
Source organism: uncultured Prevotellaceae bacterium (assembly GCA_945787625.1). The sequence continues at coordinate 2,400 of CALZJL010000161.1, read as the reverse complement.
TTACTTCCTGACCGAGGTAATCTTCGGCTGTCTTCTTCATCTTCTGGAGAATCATCGCAGAAATCTCCTGTGGAGTGTACTGGCGGCCGTCGATGTCAACTCGTGGTGTGTTGTTGTCGCCCTTTACTACAGAATATGGCACACGGCTGATTTCCTTGTTCACCTGATCATAGGTCTCACCCATGAAACGCTTGATTGAGAAGATGGTCTTCTTTGGATTGGTGATAGCCTGACGCTTTGCGGGATCACCTACTTTGCGCTCTCCGCCGTCTACGAAGGCTACGACAGATGGTGTCGTACGCTTGCCTTCGGCGTTGGTGATTACAACGGGCTCGTTGCCCTCAAATACTGATACGCATGAATTTGTCGTACCAAGATCAATACCAATAATCTTTCCCATAATATTTTTTTCTTTTATTTTTTTCTAATTACTATATATATATATAATGTGTAGTCTCCTGTCGCATCTCATAGGGATAGGGAGCCAACACCATACATACAGCAAGGCTCGTGCCAAAAATGGCACGAGCCCTAAACTGTCAGTAATATATGACATTATGTCAGTCTCCTGTGTCTTTGCTGACACAACTGGTATATATCTGTCTAAAAAACTACTTGATTTTTGGCTGCCAATCGGGATTTTCATCGAGGTATGCCATCACTTTGCTCTCGAGTTCTTCCATGAGCTCGGGGTTGTCCTTGAGCATATCCTTGACTCTGTCTTCGCCCTGCCCGAGCTTGGTCTCTCCATAGCTGAACCATGAGCCGCTCTTCTTGATGATGCCGAGCTCGACTGCCAATGAGAAGACTTCACACAAATGGCTTATGCCCTCGCCGAAGTAGATCTCGAACTCTGCCTTGCGGAATGGTGGTGCCACCTTGTTCTTTATGACCTTGACGCGAGTGATATTGCCGATAATCTCGTCGCCGTCCTTGATTGAAGTTCCCTTGCGAATATCCAGTCGTACGGACGCATAAAACTTTAGGGCATTACCTCCAGTAGTAGTCTCGGGATTGCCAAACATTATCCCTATCTTCTCACGCAATTGGTTGATAAATATGCAGGTTGTATTGGTCTTTGCTATAGTTGAGGTAAGTTTGCGCAATGCTTGCGACATCAGACGCGCATGCAGTCCGACCTTGCTGTCTCCCATTTCTCCCTCTATCTCGGCCTTGGGCGTTAGGGCTGCGACTGAATCCACTACGACTAAATCAACGGCAGATGAGCGTATCAGCTGGTCTGCAATCTCAAGAGCCTGCTCTCCGTTGTCTGGCTGAGAGATAAAGAGGTTGTCGACGTCCACCCCAAGCTTTTCGGCATAGAAGCGGTCAAAAGCATGCTCTGCATCTATGATGGCTGCAATGCCGCCTGTCTTCTGTACCTCAGCGATTGCGTGTATCGCCAAGGTGGTCTTGCCTGAGGACTCGGGACCATAAATCTCTATGATACGCCCCCTTGGATAGCCGCCTACGCCAAGTGCCCTGTTTAGGAGGATTGAGCCTGTGGGAATGATCTCAACTTTGTCAATATTGTCATCGCCAAGCTTCATCACAGCACCCTTGCCAAAATCTTTCTCAATCTTGAGAAGTGCTGCCTGAAGGGCTTTGAGCTTGGACTCTTTCTCGTCAATAGCGAGAGTATCTTTGTCTTTTGCCATAATTCATAATCAAATTAAAGTTCTAAATCACCATCATGTATCTCATGCCAAGGCAAGCCTTGCCTGTTGAGCTCGTCCATAAAAGGATCTGGATCGAACTCCTCCACATTGTGCACGCCTGGCTTTACCCATAGACCTTTCATAAACATCAGGGCTCCTATCATGGCTGGCACACCTGTAGTATAGCTGACACCTTGCATACCCGTCTCGTCGTAGGCCGCCTGATGAGAGCAGTTGTTGTAGACATAATAGGTATGCTCCTGACCATCTTTGCCTATACCGCGAATACGGCAACCGATGCTTGTCTCGCCATCGTAGTTTGCGCCAAGGTCCTGAGGGTTTGGTAGGACGGCTTTGAGGAACTGCAAGGGTACAATCTTAACGATTGCATCACCACTACCATCAGCCAAAGGAGCCTTGTATTCAATCTCGTCGATGCGATCCATACCTATATTCTGGATAACCTCCAGATGTTTGAGATATGCCTCGCCGAATGTCATCCAGAAGCGTGCACGCTTGATTGTGGGATAATTGATGACAAGCGACTCTATCTCCTCATGATGCAGCAGATAAGACTCCTTCGGACCGATACCGGGGTATGTCAGAGGTTTGTGAATCTCCATAGGCTCGGTCTCTATATACTTGCCGTCCTCGTAATAGAGGCCCTTCTGCGTTATCTCGCGGATATTGATTTCGGGGTTGAAGTTGGTGGCAAAAGCCTTGTGGTGGTTGCCAGCATTGC
>CALZJL010000160.1 GCA_945787625.1 uncultured Prevotellaceae bacterium | reverse complement strand
AGAGTCACGGGCACCGGAGTTTCCTCTATGCTCTCCGCCTGTTGCGATGCTGTGGTGATGGTGTTGGAACGCCCTGCCTTGAGTCGCTCTATCATATCTATGAATCGCATCGGGTCGGAGATGCCTGGCGTGTAGTATGGCGAAGTTTCTATCAGTCGCAACGCGTACGACTCTGCCTCAGTCATACAGTCCTGAGCAATACAGCATAGAGTCAGCACACGCAAGGCCTCCACTTTGGCGCGTACGGAGAAGGTGTCAAGGTTGACATTAAGCATTTGCCGAGCCTCGTCAATACGGCCTATCTTGTAGGCTTTCTCTGCATTGGTACACAACTGATACCCACGCCCTTCCTGTGCGGAAGCCAAGGAGAACCACACCACAGACAGTATGGTCAGTAGGATTCTGGTGCTCATGGTACGATATGAATGTCTAAATTGATTCATGGCCTAAACTTTTATGGCTGGTATCACAATAGTGAACTCGCTATATTCATTTTTAACTGAGGTCACGGTTATCTCTCCGCCGTGGTTTTGTATTATGTCGCGACTTAGATACAAACCCACTCCGGCAGCCTCACCAGTGGTCTTTGTGGTGAAGAACGGGTCGAAAATCTTGCTGATGATTGCGTCCTCAATACCGATGCCGTTGTCGCGAATGACGATACGGTAATTATCTCCGTCCGACGTGAGCGAGAGCGATATGCGAGCATCATAGCTGACACGCTGTGCCTTCTTGACGATGGCATATATGCTGTTGCTGAGCATACTCATCAGGGTCTTGCTCATAAGCTCGGGATTGCCATGAATCATCAGGCTGTCCTCCGCCATGCTGACGTCGATGGAGATATCGTATTCCTTTATCTCCGACTCGTAGTATTTATGGAGCATCTCGACGTCTTGCTTCACCACGCTGGCGAGATCCATTGCGACGTATCCTCCCGTTCGCACCTTCAGCATTTCCTCCATAGCCTTTAGCATACGGGTGGTGTTCTGCCCGTGCTCTCCCACTTTCTGCAGGTTGCCCAAAAGCATGTTGATTACATCCTTGGTGTCGACGTAGTTGTCCTCGTCCATATTATCCTTCTCATCGTCTATGTTTGCCTCGATGTCTTTGACAAGACTTTCTGAGAGCTTTGAGAAGTTGTTGATATAGTTGATAGGGTTGAGAATGCGGTCGATGAGTCCCTTGGTGAGTTTACCCACCGTTGCCATCTTCTCCTGACGTATAAGTTTGTCCTGAGCATTGCCAAGATCCTCAAGGGCTTTGGCAAGGCTCTTAGACTTTTCTTCTATCTCGTCCTTTTGTCTGAGTATCTCTGATGTGCGCTTGCTGACGATATGTTCCAGTTTCAATTTGTCCTGTCTGAGTGATCTCAAGCGTAGGAGGAATATCATATATACCAGCATGGCAAGCAGCAGGACGTAGACCACTATCATGTACCAGCGCATGTAGAACGGGTATTCTATCTCAAATGAAAGTCTCACCACCTCCGACATTTCACCTGTGGCATAGCTGGCCTGTACACAAAGGGTATAGCTACCGTAGGGCAGATTTACAAACTCTGCATCGTGTTCTGTACTCCATGCTGTCCATGAGTCGTCGTTCAGCCGATACCTGTAGAGTGTCGCACCATTTAGCGGCTCGTAGTCGAGGGAGTAGGTAAACCTCAGATTGCGGTCATCGCTCGAAAGGGTAGAGAGTTCGTCGGGCTTCTTGCCGTAACCGCCCCACAGTATGCTGTCACCGCCAAGGACTGCCGAGCGGATATGAAGGCGTGACTGGTAGTGGCGTGAGGATTGGCATGAAGCATCGGCTATACACACTCCGTCGTCACACCCTATCCATATCTCGCTGCCGATGCGATACATGGCGCGTATCACGATGTCTTTGAGGGGGTGAAGCAATGGTGTAAACTCTGATATCTCTGCTCCATTTTTCCATGCGTAGAGATTCTTTCCCTTGTTGTCTGTTAGCCAGGTGACGCCTTCGTCGTCAGCGTATGAGAACTGCGGATATGGAAAAGGCTTCACCGCTTCTGCACTCACCGACACCACATCTCCCGATATTTCTACGATAGTTAAAGCTTTTTCGTCGGAATTGCCGGTAGAGTATGACTTGAAATTCTTGTCTTTCGCTGACTTGCTCCATACCTGTCCGTAGATACTCTGCAACCAGATTGTGCCCTCATCGTCACGAAGCATTTTGGTGACCGTCTCCTGCGAACAGACTTTCTGTCGGTAGCCGTCCTTCCCCATGAGATAAACTCCGTCTATCTCTCCGGTATAGAAACGGGGTCCCTCAGCCAGCACCGACATCGTGTTTCTCGACGAAATTCTGCCGACTACCCCATCGGCAGAGATGTGATACACTCCGTCGCTCGTTGCCGCAAGAAGTCCCGACTCGTCGTGGACCAACTGCCAGCAGGCAAACTTTATCCCGGGCAGGGCAGCGAACGAATTGCCTCTGCGTACAAACAGTCCTCTCGACGTTCCTACATACATCGTGCCTTCAAGCATTTCCATCGACAAGACCTCGCCAAGCAGACCCTCCGACTGCATAAAACGCGAATATTCCGAAAATATGGCTATACAGAAGATTCCGTTGTCGGTAGCTCCCCACAACTGTCCCTTGCCGTCGAAGGCTATATTCGTGACCACATTAGAGCAGAGTCCGTTTGCCTCCGACATGGTATAAGTTCTTTTGCATTTCGTGTCGGTAAGTGTCAGACCCTCCCCTTCCATGACAGACGCAGTGATACCCTCTCCAAGATTGAGCACGGTGTTTTTGTAGACTATCTTCACCCGTGAAGGATTGGAGATTACGGCGACATGATCATTCTCGATTTTATACACCTCGCCGTTGTTTGCCTTGAAAAACATGGCATCGCCTGACTCCCATATAGTCTCTATCTCGCCACGGAAAAACCCCGTACGCCCTATCTGGTGGAGACGGAGGTTTCCACGGCTGTCCTCCTCGACACGCCCGATATAATTATATCCGCCTACCCATATCACTCCGTGCCTGTCGCGTTTCACCACATTGATGCGGGTGATACCAGGGGTGTGTATAATACGCCATTCGGCATGGTCGAAATACAAGAGCCCTTCGAAATTCGCCACATAGACCGTTCCGTCGTTGCCTGTCTCTATATCAAAATTACGATTGTGCGCACCGTAATCCTCCGACGTATAGTTGCGTACGAACGGAAGCCCCTGTGCAAGTCCTGCAATCACATTCAGGGCCGACAAGAAATAGAGCAAAAGGAGTTTCTTCTTCATTGCGGTGAAATTACGATGTTACTTTTGTCTGCCCGTAAACGATTCATACGGGATTATCCCGCCTATATAATATGCCCATTCGTCGGCAGTAAGGTCTCGCTTGAGCTTGCCCCTGACTCTCTCCACCATCATGGGCACAGAGATGAGCGCAGACGTAATCCTGCCATTTTGGTTTCCCGTCCATACATAGTTCTTCGAGTTGTCGAAGGTGAAATTCATTATCCATGTATCTTCGGCAAACAGCTGTATAGGCTCAATCTTTGTGTCGTTTGTCTTCCAGAGGTTCAGAGTGCCGTCATAGCTTGAGGAGTATACCAGCATACCATCAATTTTTATCTTTGATATCCTCGACTTATGACCAATCAGCTGCCGCACCTTGCCCTGCTTGTCTATGATGTAGAGCGTTCCGTCGCTCGTGCCGTAAGCCTCAAGCCCCGTCTTGCCAGAACTGGCGAATGCGGTAATCTTCCCCTTGACGGGTACCTTGCCTGACTTGATGTTTTCAATAGTCCTGACAAGATGCGACCCACCATTGTCATCAAACAACAATGGGCTGTCGCCAAGACGACTGACCGAACAGATGTTATAATCCAAATGGCGATTGCGAGTAAT
>CALZJL010000159.1 GCA_945787625.1 uncultured Prevotellaceae bacterium | reverse complement strand
GTCAGCTACGACATCCAAGAACGCGTACTCTCGCTCAAAAGCCGCATGCAGATGCTCATGGCAGCCAAAAGTCTGTGGAGGAGAATCCATTCCGGCTACATCAATATCGAAGAGAAGACACACATCATCAACACACTACGACTCAACATCGAACACGACCTGAAGTCCGAGCAAGACCTTGCCATAAAAGTAAAACAGCTCCAGCGTCAAGTACACGAGAAAGAAGACTCGCTCACCATGAGCAAGAGCCAAGACGTCATACAGTTGCGAGCCGACCTACGCGAAGGCGAAGCCTGCACAGTATGCGGAGCCACCCATCACCCCTTCCACAGCGACACCATGCTTGAGCAAAGCAAACTCATAAGCGACATACGCAGCGAATACGACACCCTCAGTCTCGAGCTGCAAGGCTGGCAACGCCAGCTCGAAGCCGTCCACGACAAACTCACCCAAGCACTCGGCCAGCAAATAGCCGAGCAGCAAAACCTCGACACCGTGAAACAACGACAAGACGAAGACGTCAAGGAATGGCAAGTCTTCGCCCAGCTCGACAGCACATTTCACGACTGCACCCCCTCCACCGATGCAGAAGGCCGCATGGCCACCCTACGCCAGCTCATAGACAACACCAGCCGCGACGTAGCCGCAGCCAAAGAAGAACTCGGCGAATACATATACCACACCTCACAGATAGACGTACTATCAGAAAAAATCACCACCCTCGAAGAAAGGAAAGAAGAAATCTCAGTACGCATGAACGAAGTGAACACCGCATGTCAAGTACTCGCCATACAAGTAGAACAAGCAGACAGTCTACTGAAAAACGCGAAAGAACAATACCGCAGCCAGTACGAACAGATTAGCGGCGAGATATCCATCCCCGACTGGTACACACTTTGGCAGCACAACATGGACGCCCTCTGTATGTCAATAGCCGAAATGGACACAAAATGGCATCAGTTAAACGTCAGCATCCCAGTCCAAGAGAACATCATCAAGACCCACACCCAAAGGCGCGAGCTCCTCATCTCCCACTCCAAGAGCATACAAGACATCCTCGACACCCTCACCTCAGACCTCCAATCCGCCACCGACAAATACGACAGCAACCGCAAGACACGATCAGACCTCATGGGAGCCACAGCCACAGGCCAAGTCCTCGAAGCCACACTATCAAAGATGTCCGAGACCTTCAAACACAGAGAAGACAACATCAGGCACATGCACGAAGCCCTCATTCACCAAAGCAACCTACAAGGCCAAAGCCAAGCCCTCAGACAAAACAGCGAAGCCTTAGACGCCAAGACCTCAGCACAACGCAGCATGGTAGACCTCTGGATACACGCCTACAACGCCAACCACCCCCCCGTCCAATACGCCGAGCTCAACCAACTGCTCACCCAAGACATCGATTGGAGCAGCAAGCGCAACATCATCAGACAAAACCAAATGGACACCCAACTCGAACAACAGAAAGTAAAACAACTCGAAAGCGAGATACTCGCCCTCGAAGTCGACACAGGCCCCCTCACCCTCGAGCAGACCAAAGCAAAACAAGCACACATACAGCAACAGATACACGAAGCCGAACAAGCCCAAAGGCAGACCATGATACAGATAGCCCGCTACAGCCTCGCCCTCGGACTGGAATAAGCCAGAATACAAGAACAGACATATTATACATTATATTATATACAATATCATCAAACAATATGGCAAAATACAACATTACCCCCAAACAGACACGCGACGTGACCTACGTCTCCGCCCTCAGCACCCAGACAGTAGAAAACATCTACGAGCAGATAATGCTCAAATTCGTAGTCGAGAAGAAATACCGCGACCCCTCCTATACCGCCAGCAAGATGGCCCAGGAATTAGGAGTCAACACACGCTACATCAGCGCCGTAGTCAACCTACGCTTCCACGACAACTTCTCCCAGCTCATCAACGAATTCCGCATCAAGGAAGCCATGTACATGATGAAAGACAAACACTACGAAGACAAGACCATCGAAGAAATAGCCAGCGCATGCGGCTTTTCCAACCGCCAATGCTTCTACGCCGCCTTCTTCCGCAAGAACCAAATCACCCCACGCGAATACAAACTGCTACACACCGGAGAAAAGTGAAAAACGACACACACATCGACATACGCTTCGCCGACATACAAATGCTACGCTACGACGTGCCGGCATTTGAGACACTGACCCTAAATCAAAAGCTCTACGTCTACCACCTCTCCCGAGCCGCACTATGGGGTCGAGACATACTATGGGACCAGAACTGCCGCTACAATCTCAAGATACGCCACATTCTGGAAGCCATCTACACCGACACGACCATACCCCGCCAAGGCAAAGACTGGGAAGCCTATCAGACCTACCTACGCCAAGTCTGGTTTGCCAACGGAATCCACCACCATTATTCAACCGACAAATTCACCCCAGGCTTCACCCGCGAGTGGATCATCAAAGCCTACCCAGGCCCCCAAGACCACCTCGACGAAGAAATCCTCGATGTCATCTTCAACCCCGACACCTGCCCCAAGCGCGTATGTCAGACAGGCAAAGACCTCATACAAGCCTCAGCCAGCAACTACTACGCCCCCGGCATCACCCAACACGAAGCCGAAGAATACTACACCCGTCAGAAAGCCACAGCCCCCGACCCCACCCAGCCAATCATGTACGGCCTCAACAGCCGCCTCGAACGCGATTCCCAAGGCCGTCTCACAGAGAACACCTACAAGACAGGAGGTCTCTATGGTCAGTACCTCAATCACATCAACGCCGCACTGTCAGCCGCCCGTCCATACGCTGAGACACCACAGCAGCAACACATCATCGATCTCCTCACACAATACTACCAGACAGGCTCTCTCCACACCTTCGACCAATACACAATCGAATGGGTCAAAGAAACCCAAGGCACCATAGACTTCATCAACGGCTTCACCGAAGTCTACGGAGACCCCTTAGGCCTCAAAGCCAGTTGGGAAGGATACGTCAACATACTCGACACAGCAAAGACCCACCGCACCGAGACCCTAAGCCACAACGCACAATGGTTTGAAGACCACAGCCCCGTCGACCCACGCTTCAAGAAGAAACAATGCCGAGGAGTCAGCGCACGAGTAGTACAAGCCGCCATTTTAGGCGGCGACCTCTACCCCAGCAGCGCCATCGGCATCAACCTCCCCAACAGCAACTGGATACGCGCCGTCCACGGCAGCAAAAGCGTCACCATAGGCAACCTCACCCACGCCTACGCCCAAGCCGCCAAAGAAAGCCAATTCCTCGACGAATTTATCCCCGACCCCACCACCCTCGCCATGGTACGCCAATACAGCGAGCAGCTCGACGACCTCCACACCGACCTCCACGAATGCCTGGGACACGGCAGTGGCCAGCTACTCCCCCACACAGACCCCGACGCCCTCGGCGTACACGGCAGCACCATCGAAGAAGCCCGCGCCGACCTCTTCGGTCTGTACTACATCGCCGACGACAAACTCCTCCAGCTCGGGCTCACCCCCGACAGCCAAGCCTGGCACAGCCAATACTACACCTACATGCTCGCCGGACTCATGACCCAGTTAGTCCGCATACAGCCAGGCCGCACCATCGAAGAAGCCCACATGCGCAACCGCAGCCTCATAGCCCACTGGTGCCTTGAGCAAGCAAGCCACATGCCCCATCCACCCATGAAACTCGAAAAGCAAGACAATCGCACCACACTCACCATCAGCGACTACGACACACTACGCACCCTCATAGGCCAGCTCCTTGCAGAGATACAACGCATCAAGAGCGAAGGCGACACCACCGCCGCCGCCCACCTCGTAGAGCAATACGCCATACACATCGACCCCACCCTCCACGCCGAAGTCCTCCAACGCTAC
>CALZJL010000158.1 GCA_945787625.1 uncultured Prevotellaceae bacterium | reverse complement strand
GCTTGCAGTATCAGTATGTCTTGTGGATATGTAATCTTGAAGTTGATGGTCTCACCCTGTGCTGCGTAAAGGGGAGTGTGTCCGAGTTGGTTGGCAAGGGTGTAGAGAGATTGTGACTGGGTGATGCCCTGATCTTGTGCCAATGCCATCATGTCTTTGAGCACGCCGAGTGGAAAGGTGTGTGGGGTCTGCGCCAGAAGGAGACTCTCTCGTGGAATGTACGACCGTGAGGCAGTGCCTGAGGGAGTGTCCTTGTGACACCATGCTTCTTCGTCGATGACCATAAAGCTCTCCTGACTGGGCTGGGCAGTTATGGCATTGCCCTTGCTGAGGCATACGGCGATGTTGCGACTTATGACGTCTTGCGAGACGAGGGGTCTGACGGCATCGTGTACGAGCACTATGGTATCGTCGTTTTCGTGTCGGGCGAGAGCTGCTATGCCATTGCGCAAAGACAGAAAACTGGTGCTGCCAGCATCGATGCAAGTCCTGAACTTAGTGATGCCTGCGTCTTTTGCCATTTGTGTCACACTGTCCTGCCATCGCAGCGAGGCCACGACGTATATGTCGCTGACGAGCTGATGCTGCTGAAAGGCATGCATAGTGTGCTGGATGACAGTCTGACCGTCTACCATGACATATTGCTTGGGGATACTCATGTTCATGCGGCTCCCTTCGCCTCCTGCGAGTATGAGTGCTACGCTGTGTGGCATGATACTTCGTTGCAGATGTTTTTACAGATGTCCTCGTGGCGGTGTATCATGTATGCCTTGAGGAGCTCAAATACGGTAATCTCTACTATGGGGTAAACGTATGGCACGCCAAGCGCGATGCTGAGGAACATCACACCCACCCGTGTGTCGAAGGTGAGAATGTTAGTCAGGGGCATCAGCTTGCGGCTCTGGTGGCAGAACTCGTCGAGTATGGACTGTGGAATCTTCTCTCCATATCGCTCTTCGAGCAGAGACTTCATCTTGTGAAAGTGTCTGACCTGAGCCTCCTGCCCTCGGGTATAGCTGGCATAGAAAAAGAGGTATATCTTGTGAAACCATTCGTGCCTGTCCCATGGCAGAGAGCGCATCTCGTCGGTCACCTGGACAGAGGTGTCCAGTTCGGCCCTGTCTCGTCCGAGACGATAATACATGTGTATATTGCGGTAATAGTCGCTTATGGAGCACTGACGCGCGTGGCAACGGAATCCAGCCCACGCGCAGAGCAACCATATCCACACTCCCCATTGCTGGTTGGTAAAGGGAATAATGTCGGACTGTATGCGCAGGCAGAGAGAGACATAGATGGAGAAGAACCACACGTCTCCGCCAAACCCATCGAGTATGCGTCCGATGAGGGTACACTTGTGGGTCATTCGTGCCAATTGTCCGTCGGCACAGTCGTACCAGTTTGCCCAGATGAGCAGCAGCATACCTATGAGGTTCATGCCCAAGTCTTTCTGATAGAAGAACCAACCGCTGGCTCCGCCTATGACGATGCTCGTCAGGGTGACCACAATAGGATGTACCCCCATCTTGGCAAAGAGGCGTGCCCAGAGATACCCTGGAGTGCGTGTCACATAGAGCTCAAAGGGTCCCTCTGTCTCCTGACATTTGAGCGTGGAGCGTACTTTGTCTATCAGTTCCATTCGTCTTCGTATGGGTGGTTTGTATTAGCTGCGCCTCGGGTCTTCCTTGCGGTCATGAAACAATTTGGGCAGGGGGTTGCTGCGTGCAGCATCATAGCGTGAGCGTGCGGCAAGGATATCCTTCGAGAGATAGATACACTGGTTGATACTCTCGGGTGTGAGAGGAGATGTAGCTATGAGCTCGCGCCCTGTAGTGTAGGCAATACCGTGACCGTGTGTGATTTCGAGAAAAGTCTGTATGGCCTCATCCTTGTCTTTGGTCAGGACAACGTCGTATGCGTGGAGATTGTCGGTATCGAAGGCAGCCGCTATGCGTGGCTTGTCGATTTCGAACTCACGACGCAATGCGTAGGTTATGTCGTCTATCTGCTCCTCCATGCCGCATTCGTCTGTGGCAAAGGCCAGACGAACATCGCCCCATACGAGCATGTCCGTACCGCGTAGACTGGCAGGGTTGAGTCGCCACTTGCCTTCTTCTTGTACGATGAGGATAGCATCGGTGAGCCCCTCCTCCCAGTCGTGGAGAGCCTGGTCTATGCCTTCTTCGCCTTGGGCTTCGTAAAAGGTAGGAGTGCAGATGTCTGACATCATGTCTTTCTCTTCACTCTCTTCAAACTTGTCTGCAATCAGGGCTTTGCCCCAATCATCGCTATGGGTGATTCCTATTTTGAGGTTGAACATTTTTTTGAGGTTTTAAGGTTATGAGGTTATTTTTGAGGTTATTTTTGAGGTTATGAGGTTTTAAGGTTATGAGGTTATTTTTGAGGTTTTGAGGTCGCTTTGCTTTTGAGGTTTTAATTGTCATTTAATGGCTATTTAATGTGCTATTAAAGTAAAGGCAAAATCCTATAACCTTATGACCTTACAACCTTACAACCTCATAACCTCAAAACTCATTTCTTCTCCTCCTCCACTCCCGGGTTGATTTCTATTACGTATTGCTCCTCGGGGAGTTTCAGAGTGTATAGTGAGCCTTCGAGACGGCGTATCAGGCCACGCTTCATCTTCTCGGGGGCATAGACGAAGCCCTCGACTACGATGACCCTGTTGTTTTCGGTGTCTACCCTGTGATGGCTGACATAAGGGCCACCCATACAGTCGTTGCGCATTATCCACAGCCCGCGCATCTCCATGGCGTAGTTGTTGTGAACAACGATTGGTCGCACTACGGTGCAGAGAGTATCGGTCTGCATATACATGCCTGGCTTCTCGCCAGGGAGGTTGACCTGCATGACGGAGTCGCGCTTGTGGCAGAGGTACTCTTTGTTGAAAGTCTGGGGGCCTTCGTACGGGTACGAGTAGATGACAATGTTTTCCAGACCGCTCGCGGTATTGTTGCTCGTCCAGACGAAGTCTTTGCCCTTCTTGTATGACTGCAACTCCTTGGGCGCAAAGATTTCACAGTCGAATATCTGCTTTGCAAGGTCGAAAGTGACCTTGGAGTGTTTCTGCTTCAGTTCCTTGACCAGGCGGTTCATCTCGGTGCGGGTGAGGAAGTCTACTATATCCTGACGGTGCTCGACGCAGAAGTTGCGGAATTCCTCCTCCGAAGGCGAATTGATGGTGAGTACAATCTGCTCCATCGCCCACTTGTCGCGAGTGAACTTCATCTTGGTGCGAGTGAACTGGTGTGGGTCGATGTTGACGATGATGATGTTGCGGAAGATATTGAGCACACGGTCGAAGTCCTTGACCTCAGTCTGCGAGATACGAAACGAACGCTCGCTCTGAGGCAGCATGGGTACGTCAGTATCGAGCACGTCAAACAAGGCGCGTCCATGAGGAGCCTTCCAGTCTGTGCTGTCCATGACCACGAGCACTTCATATGGGCGTCCGCTCGCTGTAGGGAAGAAGTTCTCCTTCTTGCAAGCCGTCAGCGAGAGCGCGGCAGCAAGGAGTATCAGTGCAGTCTTTTTCATCTTGGAGTTTTGTTTTTCGTATTCAGAAGTCCGCAGGCAGCCCAGATGTCCTGTCCGCGGCTGGCTCTAATGGTCGTAGTCACACCATGCTGTGTGAGGTAGTCACGTAGCCAGACGATACGCTCCTCGTCTGTAGTGCAGTAGGGTGAGTCGGGAATCTCGTGGAAGCGTATCAGATTGACACGGCACTCCATGTGCGAGAGCAAGTCCACCAACGCCTGGGCATGGCGCAACGAGTCGTTGATGCCTGAGAAGACTATGTACTCAAACGAGAGCCTGCGCTGGTGTGACCAGTCTTGCCTGGCGAGCAAGGGCAGAAACTCCGTGAGCGAATATCCATGCTCAGCAGGCATCAT
>CALZJL010000157.1 GCA_945787625.1 uncultured Prevotellaceae bacterium | reverse complement strand
AATCTGTAGTGACCGCGGAGGGACTCTAACCCTCGACCTTCAGAACCGGAATCTGACGCTCTATACAACTAAGCTACGCGGCCGTTATTCTTTTTTGTCTGTCATTCGGGGAGGAATCTGTCACAGATTCTCCTTGAAATGATTGATGAGTTGACGATACAGGTGATTGCGTGTGTTACCGCCATATATGCTGTGGTTGCGGTTGGTATATGTGAGTTGGCGGAAGTCCTTGTCGGCCTGCACGAGAGCCTCTGTGTATTCCGCAACGTGACGGAAATGCACGTTGTCGTCGGCAAGACCATGACAGATGAGTAGTGCGCCCTTCAAGTCTTTGGCGCGAGAAATCGGTGACTCGTCATAACCTTCCTGATTCTCCTGCGGAGTGCGCATATACCGCTCGGTATAGATGGTGTCGTAGTAACGCCATGATGTGGGGGGTGCTACGGCTACTCCTGCGTAGAATACTCCGCGTCCTTCGCTCATCGACATCAGGGTGTTGAAGCCTCCGAAACTCCAGCCCCAGATGCCTATATGCTTGGCATCGACGTATGGCTGCTTGGCAAGCCATAGTGCTGCTTCGGCTTGGTCGTGAGATTCGAGCTGACCGAGTTTCAGATAGGTCTGCTTTTCGAAGTCTGCACCCCTGCCACCAGTACCTCTGCCGTCGACTATCACTGCTATAAAACCCTCCTGTGCCATATAACGCTCCAGGAGTGCTGCGCCTCCATTACCTATCCACCATGAGTCCTGAACCTGCTGTGAACCTGGTCCTGAATACTGGAACATAATGACTGGGTATTTCTTTGTAGCATCAAAGTCGGCAGGCTTTACCATATATCCGTTTAGCTCGATGCCATCTGCCGTAGTCAGGGTGAAGAACTCTTGGGTAGAGAGCCCAAGGGCGTTTATCCTTTCGGTCAGCGACTTGTTGTCTTCGAGAGTCTTGAGTACCTTGCCCTTGTTGTCGCGCAGAGTGTACACTGGAGCTTGGGTCGCGCTATGGTGCGTAAGCATACAGTACTTTCCGTCTTTTGAGAACACTGCATTGTTCTGACCTTTCTCTGTCGAGATGCTTACGGTCTTGCCTTTGGCGTCGGTCTTGTACACTCCGCTGCGGAGCGGACCATTGTCGTATGCCTGATAGTACACGCTCTGTGTGACATTGTCGTAGGTGTAGAACTGCTTGATGATTTCGCTGCCCTTGCCTATCTCACGCTTGAGGGTGCCGTTGAGGTCATACTGGTAGAGGTGTGCATATCCGCTACGCTCGCTCAGCAGCATGAAGCCGCCGGGGATAGTGGCAAAGTTGGTGTAAGTGTTGTCCTGAACGTAGGGCTTGACCTCATCGCGCACTATGAGTCGACACTCCGTAGAGAGAGGGTTGGCCACGTATATCTCAAGACGGTCCTGATGACGGTTTTGCGTGAGTATGAGTAGCTTGTCGGCATCGCTGCTGAACTTGATGCGAGGTATGTAGCCATCTGCATCGAGGGGAAGTTTCATCGTGCGTGTGGCGCGGCTCTTGATGTCGTATGTCATGACGCTTACGACGGAGTTCTTCTCGCCTGGCACAGGGTATTTGTATTCGTATGCTCCGGGATAGAGGGCATTCTCCTTGATCTCGGGGTTCATACCCTTGTACATGGGGAACGAGAACATCGGCACCTGACTCTCGTCGTAGCGAATCCATGCCAATACAGTGCCGTCTTCGTTGAAATCGAACGAACGATTGGTCACGAACTCCTCCTCGTAGACCCAATCAGCCTTGCCGTTGATGATATTGTTGAATTTGCCGTCTTTCGTGATTTGCGTCTCAGCGTTGTTGTACAGTAGACGTACGAGAAACAGGTTGCCTTCTCTCACGAAAGCTACCATATTGCCGTCACGACTCCACAGGGGGCACTCCTGCGCCCCACCGTCGCTCAGAGGCTCGACAGTGCGATTCTGTATATTATATATATAGTAGACGGCTGTATAACTATTGCGATATATGCCCTTGGTCTCTGTGCGGAGCAATATGTGACGCTCATCGGGCGACATCTGATAGCCATCGATGCCCCTGAGCTTGATCTTGCCTTTGGTGTTGTCAACGTCAAACAGGACTGATGTCTGCGCTCCGTCGCGGAATGATGAGACTATGATTCTCTTGCCGTCGACGAGCTGGGAGTAACTCTGCCCGTCATTCATGGGAGTCACACCATAGATACTCTGGGCGTAGAAATCTCCCGATGTGATTTGTTGTATGCTTAGGGCTGAGACGTGCATACCGGCGGCAGAAAATACCACCAATGCGATAAGTAACAAGCATCTTTTCATGACTCAGACAGTTCGTTTGACATAAAATTCAGTGCAAAGATAGATATTTTTCTTGTAAAGACGAAGTTTTCACTGAAAAATTGTTAATTTTGTGCTGTCAAAAGGACTTTTGTCTGTTTATAACCTAAAAAATATAGTATGAGACGTGTGTTGAGTGCCTTTATGCTGCTGTTTGCAGGTATGTCGGTTTTTGCAGAGGTAGACTATCGTGTGATTCCCCTGCCACAGAAGATTGAACTTTCGCCCAAGGGGGGCTATTTCGTGTGGAACCGCTCCGATGTCAGGGAGGTTCTGGACTTGAAGACGGACAATACCGAGGCATACGTGATTACGGTAGGCAAGAAGGGCGTCACTCTGCATGCCTCCTCCAAGGCTGGACTGTTCTATGCTAGGCAGACCTTGCTCAAGGCTGTTGCCAATGAGCCCGAGGGCGATGTCTCTCTCCCATACGCTACCATAACTGACGAGCCGCGCTTCCCATATCGTGGGGTACACCTCGATGTGGCACGACACTTCATGCCCATAGACTTTATCTACAAGTATATCGACATACTGGCTCTGCATGGGGTCAATCAGTTCCACTGGCATCTGACCGATGACCAGGGTTGGCGTTTTGAGGTAAAGAAGCACCCCGCGCTGACCGAAAAGGGCTCAGTACGCCAGCGTACCGTGATTGGCAAGAACCTCGGTATCTATGATGATACCCCTGAGACTGGCTATTATACTCAGGAGGAGATGCGCAGTGTGGTGGCATACGCTGCCGAGAGGAATATCAATGTAATTCCCGAGATAGACTTGCCGGGTCACATGCTTGCAGCATTGTGTGCATATCCCGAACTCGGGTGTACGGGTGGTCCATACGCTATATGGAGTGATTGGGGAGTAAGTCCCGATGTGCTCTGTGCTGGCAATGACAAGGTTATCCCCTTCCTCAAGGATATTCTCGCCGAGGTCTGTGAGGTGTTCCCTTCAGAGATTATACATATCGGTGGTGACGAGTCGCCTCGTGATCGATGGAAAGCCTGTCCCAAGTGTCAGGCCAAGATGGCAGCACTCGGACTAAGCCGTGAGTCTGAACTCCAGACGTATATCAACAAGGAGCTTGACAAGTTCCTCAGCGAGCGCGGACGTACCCTCATGGGGTGGGACGAGACTCTGGAGGGCGGACTGAGCGAGAGTGCCATGGTCATGTCGTGGCGTGGTGTGGAAGGTGGGGTTGCAGCAGCCCGCCAGCACCATCGTGCCGTGATGACCCCGACAGGCTGGTGCTACTTCGACTACTACCAGTTGCAAAACAAGTACCCTCAGGATCACAATCTGCAACCTTTGGCAATCGGCGGTTATCTGCCTATGTCTAAGGTTTATTCCTACGAGCCTGTCCCCGAACAGCTGACCGAAGACGAGCGCAAGTACATCATAGGTGTGCAGTGCAACCTTTGGAGTGAGTATATCCTGAGTCCTGAGCACGCCATGTTTATGCTCCTGCCTCGCCTCGCCGCACTCTGCGAAGTACAGTGGACACAACCTGAGCAAAAGGATTACGAAGACTTCAAGAAACGTCTGCCAGCCATGCAGAACATCTACAAGCAGCGAGGATATACGTATTGTAGGAGGTATGAGTGAGGTTATGAGGTCGCTCCGCTTGTGAGGT
>CALZJL010000156.1 GCA_945787625.1 uncultured Prevotellaceae bacterium | reverse complement strand
GGTGGAGGATTATGCTTGAAAACACTATGAATGACGGACATGTCGGACTGTCTGCTTATTCGGATCGGACGAATCTGCTTTTGTCGCTGCGAGGTTCTTGAGGAGCTGCTGTTGAAAATTTACGCTCTGCCCTTTGCGCTTTCGTTATAAATGTGTATCTTTGTCGGGTAAAAATGCGTTGTGTCAACCAAAATATCTATCGTATATCATGACGGATGAACAGAAACAGAGAATAATCGAAAGCGGAAAGGAATATTTCCGTACGTCAATAATACCTAACCACATCAGGAACCTTCAGAGGCTGAGACTGAAAGACTTTGATATCAATCCGTTTCTTATCAATTATCTGTCTGCATTCTTGTGTGGGGACACCTCTCCGCATTCTATGGCAAAGGCTTTGCTATATCCTCGTATTCTCGGTACGAGCGTGAACACGAGTTTCGGACAGAATATTCAGATTTTCATCTCTCAGCTTGCTGAGGTCACAGGGTGTGCTTCGGGTATCGATGGGGTGGATATAGAGTTTGTCGATGCTGTTGACGGACGCAAGAAGTATTGCCAATGCAAGGCTGGACCTCAGACTATCAATAAGGATGATGTGGCTACGATTCTCGGACATTTCAAACGACTTGTGGGAAAGGCCAGACTCGACAGAATCCCGCTACAGCTGGATGATATGATAGTCGGTATCCTATATGGAGAACGTATCTCGGCAAACTATAAGACTATCGCTTCTACGTATCCTGTGTATTGCGGAGCGGAGTTTTGGGAACATCTGACGGGTGATAGAATGTTTTATTATCGCTTGGCCAAGGCTTTTGGTGATGTGGTAGAGGAGGATGGTATCAATGGTAGTGCGCTTATACTGCAGAAGGTGGAGGATATTGCAAGGGAAATAGAGGAAAGGGGTGTGTTGTAATATGAGGTTTATTTCTGAAAACAATTTTGCAGCCTTGGTCGGCACGTCAAATGCCACCGCTCAGAAATGGGCTGAATCTGGGACGTATCCGTCTCATGTAGTGAATGGCGTGAGGGGCTTCTACCTTGAGGAGCTGACTGGTGTGCCGGAGGTGCGTGAGATGCTTGACAGTAGGTGGGACGATGAGTGTAATCCTGTCCCTATGCGTGACTTTACTTCGGTCGAGCTTTTCGCCGGAGGCGGTGGGCTGGCGTTGGGTTTGTCGTTGGCGGGTTTCCGGCATGTCTTGCTCAATGAGTCTGACAGGGCTGCATGTAATACTCTCAGGATGAATCGTCCGCAATGGAATGTGGCGGAGGGTGATATCAGAAACGTGGATTTTACTCCTTTGTGTGGTAAGGTGGATTTCCTCTCGGGGGGATTCCCGTGTCAGGCGTTCTCTTATGCTGGAAAGCAGGGGGGATTTAATGACACGAGGGGGACTCTGTTTTTCGAGCTTGCGAGAGCCGTGAATGAAATCAGACCTAAGGTTTTCATGTGTGAAAATGTCAAGGGACTGACTTCTCATGACAATGGACGGACTTTTGACACGATTCGGAATACTATTGCTGAATTGGGATATGAGCTCGTGGAACCGCGTGTGCTCAAGGCAATAATGTATCGGGTACCTCAAAAGCGCGAGAGGTTGATTATGATAGCCATAAGAAATGATTTGGCCAGACGAGTGAGGTTTCGTTGGCCGTCGCCTTTTACGCGTGTCATGACGTTGCGTGATGCGTTTTTCGAAGGGGAGTTGTTTGATACGGCGGTTCCGCCATCTGAGGGCGTCAGATACCCTCAGAAGAAGGAGAGGGTGTTGAGTCTTGTCCCACAGGGGGGTGACTGGAGATCTCTGCCTGATGATGTCGCCAGAGAGTATATGGGGGGCAGTTGGCTTCTCGGTGGGGGAAAGACTGGTATGGCGCGTCGTCTTTCGCTTGATGAGCCTTCTTTGACGTTGACTTGTTCGCCATGCCAGAAACAGACTGAAAGGTGTCACCCTGTTGAGACCAGACCGTTGACCGTCAGGGAATATGCCAGAATTCAGACTTTCCCAGATGACTGGGTCTTTGCTGGGACGATTTCTGACAAGTACCGACAGATTGGAAACGCTGTGCCTGTAAATATGGCGTGGGCTATAGGTAGGTCTCTGATTAGACTCTTTAATGAAATACAGGAGTTGGAGCAAACGACTACTGCGGACTGTCAGAATGCGGTAAGGAAGATTGTAGGTTGTGATTTGTTCTCTATAGAATGGGCTCAGACTTCTTGACGAGTTAGATGCTGTATAGGGTTTGACTTTCTGTTTTTTCTGCGCAACAGGTCGGTGTGTTTCCAGAACACGCTTTTGTGTCGGCTGATTGCTCTGTGAGGTATTGGGCGTAGATGCGGGCGGCGAGCTCGACGGTCTTGATGCAGGGGCGTTTGCGGTAGTATTCGTCGGTGCGTGCTGCTGGCTTGGGGTCGGTCATGTCTTGGGGTAGGGGGCATGGGGCACCTTGTGGGGGGACGAGTCCGAGGAGTTCTTTGCATAGGAGTGTGCCGCATTCGTGTTTGAAGCGGGCGGCGAGCTGCTGGACGACTTGGTAGTTGTGTTTCTTCTTTTCGGGGTCGGGGCTGCCGTCGGTGGTCTCCAGTCCGGCGAGGAGGAACATGCCTGAGGCGGCGCCGCAGGTCTCGCGCATGCGGCCGATGCCTGCGCCGAAGGAGGCGGCGAGGCGTGCCATGGTCTGGGGGTCGATGTGGTAGTGGTCGGCAAAGGCCATGGCTACGCTTTGGGAGCAGTTGTAGCCTTGGCGAAAGTATGCTATGGCTTGCTGGACGCGGTCTTGCATGGGGTGGTCTTGGTTGGGGAGGTCTTGTGGGGTCATGTCTGTTATTTCTTTTTCTTGTTGCTGTATTGTTGTTTGACTTGGTCGAGGGTGGCGAGCTGTATGATTGTGATGTCTGTGCTGGCGGCTTTGCCTGTGACGAGGGTGAGGGGCTTGGTCTTGTCGTGGCCGTCGAGCGAGAGGCAGTCGTGGCCGTAGTAGTATTTGATGGCGCGGAGGCGTGTGTCGAGGTTGGGGCTGAGCAGGCTGGGGGAGATGGGGTGGTCGAGGTCGCAGCCGATGTCGCTGAGGGTGCGGAGGTTGAGGGTGTCGCTGAGGGCGGCGTGGGCTGTGTCGTATTCTGTCTGGTTGGAGGTGAGGAGGACGAGGGAGGGCTTTTCTTGTTCTTTGCTCTTGGTCTGCATCTTGGCGAAGCCTTCGCCCCAGACGCCGGAGACGTTGCCCATGGTGACGAAGGCGTAGGGGTCGATGGCTTTGATCATGCGCTGGACGAGGAGCTTCTCGCCGCGGGTGACGACGCTGATGATGACTTTGCGCTCGGAGTGGGTGTAGTAGCCTTCGCCGTTGAGGATGGTGACGCCCATGCCGTTTTTGATGAGGAGCTCGGCGATGGGGTTGGGGTTGCGTGAGTAGATCTTGAATTCGACGGATTGGTTGTTGCGGCCGACGACGTAGTCGATGGTGAAGGTGATGATGGCCATGAGGGCGTAGCCGAAGACGACGCGCTGGATGTCGTGGAAGACGAGGTAGCTGCTGGTGATGATGCTGAGGTCGACCATGAGGAGGACTTTGCCGATGCTCATGTTTTTGTGCTTGTTGATGATGGCGGCGATGATGTCGGTGCCGCCTGTGGAGCCTCCTGCGGCGAAGCATAGGCCGAGGCCGAGGCCGCAGCCGAGGCCGGCGAGTATCATGGCCATGAAGCGTTCGTCGCCGACGAGCATGGGGGAGCTGCACCATTCGTAGATGCGCTGGGAGAGCCATATCATGCAGGTGAGGGTGAGGGTGGCGTAGATGGTCTTGGCGAGGAATTTCCAGCCGAGCTCGATGATGGCTGCCACGAGGAGGATAATGTTGATGGCGAAGTAGGTGTTTTGGACTTCGAGGCCTGTGGCGTAGTATACGAGCAGTCCGATACCTGCTGCGCCGCCGGAGGCGAGCTTGTAGGGGAGTATGCAGAAGGCGAGAGTAAGGGCGTAGATGCATACGCCGAGGGTGATGGTGAGGTAGTCGA